>JBDNGQ010000200.1:0-26499 GCA_041689205.1 Pseudohongiellaceae bacterium
CCAACACCTTGGCAATTTCGCCTGCGACAGTATCAGCGTTGATGTTATAGGTGGCGCCATTGGCGTCAGCGCCAATTGGCGCGATTACCGGAATAAAGTCACTGTTCTCCATCATCTTTAGAACTTCGATGTTGATCTTCTCAACTGAACCCACCATACCGATGTCGAGCAGACTGGATTCTTCTGGCGTGGCCCCTTTGCGGTGTATATGCCGCTTTTTAGCGCGGATAAGATTGCCGTCTTTGCCGGTAATGCCGACGGCGTTGCCGCCATTCTTATTGAGCAGCGCCACTATTTCCTGATTCACCAGGCCACCAAGTACCATTTCCACTACGTCCATGGTAGCGCTGTCGGTTACCCGCATACCGTCAACGAATTCTGATTTGATATTGAGCTTTTCCAGCAGGGAGCCAATCTGAGGGCCGCCGCCATGCACCACCACGGGATTCATGCCGACCAGTTTCATCAGCACGATGTCGCGCGCGAAACTGTTCTTCAGGGTTTCGTCGGTCATCGCATTGCCGCCGTATTTCACGACGATGGTGCAACCGGTAAAGCGCTGGATATAAGGGAGGGCTTCGGTCAGTACGCTGGCGACATTTTTAGCGGCGGCTAGGTCGAGGGGCATCAGTTCACTCTTTTTGTCAGGGTTAAGATCCGTATCAGATCAGGCATGGGGCCTGTCTTAACTTCTAAAGCGCAGAGTATACAGCCTGCGGCGAATATTTCATCAGCCAGTCTGCATGTTCTGCGGGGGGCGGTTCTTTGTTCGAGGCGGGGCTTGTTTAAAAACGGAGGGCTGTGTCAACGCGGGACAGTAAGTCACGAAACTGCTGCTGAATCTGCTGCAGGGTTTCCTGATTATCCGCTTCAAAGCGCAGCAGTAGCGCCGGGGTGGTGTTAGAGGCGCGGATCAGGCCCCAGCCATGGCAGAAGTCGGCACGAATTCCATCCAGCGTATTGATGCGCGCCTGCGGGAAATCGGCAAGTTCAGCGATCAGCGCCATCAGCGTAAATTTATCCTCATCACTGACCTCAATCCGCAGCTCCGGGGTAACCACACTGGTCGGCAGGCTCTGCAACAGCTGCTCGGCACTCAATGGACTGGCCGCCAGTATTTCCAGAAAGCGCGCCGCCACATACATGCCATCATCGAAGCCAAACCAGCGGTCTTTGATGAACACATGCGCTGAGAATTCGGCGCCCACCACGGCATTGCTGTCCTGCATTTTCTGTTTCATAAAGGAATGCCCGCTACGGCTCATCACCGGTATGCCGCCATTCTCTTCAATCAGTGCGCTGAGCAGATTGCTGCACTTGACGTCGAACACCACCTTCGGATGCTGATAACGCGGCACGATATCGCGGATAAACAGCATCAACAGTCGATCAGTATCAATAACATTGCCAGCATTGGTGACTATCACCACGCGATCCCCATCACCATCCAGTGCAATGCCGACATCCGCCTGCTGCTCTTGAACGGTGCTGATCAGGGCCTGCAGATTTTCCGGAACGGTGGGGTCGGGATGATGATTGGGGAAATGGCCATCAACTTCACAGTACAAGGGCAGCACCTCACACGGCAAGGCAGCAAACAGCTGTGGAGCTACCAGCGCGGGCACCGCATTGCCGCAGTCAACCACCACCTTCAACGGGCGTTTGAGCTGGATGTCGCCGCAGATTCGCGCCAGATACGCGGGCATGATATCCAGGGTAGTTAGCGATCCCTTACCGCGGGCGAACTGACCCGTATCGATAAGAGTGCGCAGCATCTGGATCTGCTCAGGGGTGAGGCAGGTGCGTTGATTCACCATTTTGATGCCGTTGTATTCGGCGGGGTTGTGGCTGGCGGTCAGGATCAGGCCGGAAGACCATTCGGTGGTGTGGGTGCCAAAGTACAGCAGCGGTGTCGGGATTATCCCAAGATCGACCAGATTACAGCCCGTGGACAGAATGCCTTTTTTCAAAGCTGCCGATAAGGCGGGGCTGGACAGTCTGCCATCGGCGCCAAACAGCAGAGTGTGTTGATTGTAGTGCAGCGCTATCGTACCGATAGCCCGACCAATTAATTCGATATCAGGGCTGCTTAGTTCAGTCTCGGCAATCCCTCGAATATCATAGGCACGGAATATATTGCCGGGTATCGGTAAAACATCAGGTCTGATTTGTGCCGCAATCGCCATTATCTCTAATTCCGTGAGCTGTCTCAGTGGCTGATTAAACCCGATATAAGCGTGCAGTCAAACCAGGTTAATTACTGCTTATGCCAGTTTTTTCATCCAGACGCTGGCGAATCATCTGCAGCATTTGTCGCGCGACGGCGCTCTTACTGGCCGGGCCGAGAAATCGCTCACCATCGCGCCAGAGTCCTGTGGCCGCAATGGAGTCGCTGTTGAAAGTCGCTGTCGCGTCATTAGCGAAAAGCAGGTCAAGGTTTTTGCGCTGCAGTTTTTCCCGGGCATGAGCTATCAAGTCATGGGTTTCAGCAGCAAAACCGACCATAAAGGGATGCGTTGGCAGCGCTGCAATGGTGCCGATTATGTCGGGATTTTTGATCAGTTCCAGGGTCAGCACATCGGCGGATTTCTTGATCTTCCGCTCGGTGATGGTGGCCGGACGATAATCCGCGACGGCAGCAACACCGATGAACACATCACAGTCCTGGCAGTGGGCCAGGCTTGCTGAGAGCATCTGCTCAGCACTGACTACATCGACACGATGTACACGATCAGGTGTAGCAAGAGCCACCGGACCGCTGATCAGTGTGACCAGGGCGCCCGCTGCCGCAGCTTCTGCAGCCAGTGCATAAGCCATTTTTCCGGAGCTGTGATTGCTGATAAAGCGCACCGGGTCAATGGCTTCCCGGGTTGGGCCCGCAGTAATGCACAGCTTCAGACCGGCCAGCAGACCGGTATCGAACATTGCGGCACAGGATTCGAGCAGCTCCTGGGGCTCCAGCATTCTGCCCAGACCAACATCGCCACAGGCCTGTTCGCCAGCAGCCGGCCCAAAGATCAGATAGCCGCGTTGTTGCAGGGTCTCAAGATTATTCTGTGTTGAGGCATTGCTCCACATGCCCTGGTTCATCGCAGGCGCAACAGCCACCGGTGCTTTAGTTGCAAGTATTAGCGTGGAGAGGATGTCGTTGGCATGGCCGCTGGCGATACGGGCCATAAAATCGGCACTGGCCGGAGCAACAAGGACCAGATCGGGCCAGCGCGCCAGCTCGATATGCCCCATACCCGCTTCAGCATCGGCATCAAGCAGATCAACATGGACGCGGTTGCCGGACAGGGCCTGCATGGTCAGCGGGGTGATGAATTCGGTAGCGGCCTGGGTCATCACCACCCGAATCTCAGCACCGGCCTTGATAAACAAGCGGGTAAGTTCAGCACATTTATAGGCGGCAATTCCGCCAGTGAGTCCGAGCAGGATCCGTTTATTGGCAAGGCTTTTCATTAATGATCTCTACACCATTTGGCGCTGCGCTCATATTCAAACCCGAAACAGGCCTTGCAGCAGGTCGCAATGCGCGAAGACTAGCAGCAAGCAGGCGCTTTTTCAAAGCTCTGCTATTATCAAGTAAGGCTTGCAGCAAGATTATCAGCCATGGAGGGCTTTTATGAGGATCAAGGACTGGCCGGCGGCAGAGCGCCCGCGCGAAAAACTGCTGGCAACAGGCGCCGCGGCGTTATCAGATGCAGAATTGCTGGCGATATTTCTGCGTACCGGCGTGCAGGGCCTGACTGCACTGGATGTTGCCCGCGAATTGCTGAATAATTTTGGCAGTCTCACCCGCATCCTGAGCGCCAGCGCTGAAGAGTTCTGTGCGGGCCAAGGCCTGGGGCCAGGCAAGTTTGTGCAGTTGCAGGCGGTGCTGGAGTTATCGCAGCGACATCTGCGGGAACGGCTGGAAACCGTTGATGCGTTGACCAATTCAGACCTGACCAGAGATTATCTGCGTGCCCGTATGCGCAACTATGAACGTGAGGTTTTTGCCTGCCTGTATCTGGATAATCAGCATCGGGTGTTGGCGCTGGAAGAGCTGTTTCATGGCACCATTGATGGCGCCGCCGTGTATCCCAGGGAAGTCGTCAAGCGCTGCCTGCATAATAATGCCGCTGCGGTGATCTTTGCACACAACCATCCTTCCGGTGTTGCCGAACCGAGTCAGGCGGACATCAGTATCACCAGACGTTTAAAGATAGCGTTGAACACCATTGATGTGCGCGTACTTGATCATGTGGTGGTAGGTAATATGGAGGTGGTATCCTTTGCTGAGCGAGGTCTGTTGTAGGATTTATAGCGAAGGTATTTAAAAGAGCCACAGCAGCGCTGGTGTAAAAGGACATGATGTAAAAGGACGTGCTGTAAAAGAAAAGGAGCCTCTGCTTGCTATTGGATAGCCGTTTTGGTATAAAACGCAGCTCTTTTTTCGGTAGGCCGGAAGCTTTGTAAGGAATTGCAGAGATCTGCAGAAGTCCGCAGTCTTGACCCGATGTGTCACGGAAATTTCTACAAGTGCGCCCGCCACAAGTTTTGTAATGAGGCAAGCTAAATGGCTAACGTATGTATGGTAACGGGTAAACGACCCATTACAGGAAATAATGTTTCACACGCGAATAACAGAACCAAGCGTCGTTTTTCGCCAAACACGCAGACACATCGGTTCTGGGTTGAGTCAGAAAAGCGGTTTGTGAAATTGAAAGTATCTACCAAAGGTATGCGTACTATCGACAAGAACGGCATTGATGCAGTTCTTTCCGAAATCCGCGCCGGCGGTGCAAAAGTCTAATTAATTTATCCTGATTCAGGTGGTATGCAGCAATGCGCGATAAGATCAAGATGGTTTCTTCTGAGAAAACCGGTCACTACTACACAACCGACAAGAACAAGCGAACTACGCCAGACAAGCTTGAGAAGAAAATGTACGACCCGGTTGTTCGTAAGCACGTCATTTATAAAGAAGCCAAAATCAAGTAATTACCTCGGTATTTATTGTGCAGGTTCAGCTCTGCTAAGGGCTGAGCCGAAAAAATCCTGTGCTTAAGGGCTGCGCTTTGAAAGTCTTGCGCTGAAGGATTGCGCGGACGCCCTGCGCGTCTCTGCAGCCGATAAGTTTAACCCCCGGCTGCAGAGCGGGCTCTTACTTCTTCTCCTTGCTTAATTCCTTAATCAACTTATTGGTAGCCGTCTGAACTTTCGGATTCTCCGTGAATTCCTTTTTCAGCTTGCCGACCGTTGTCGAAACAGTGCCATAGCGCTTGAGCTTGAACAGTTTGGCAATGGTCTGCAGGGTCACTGCGGACAGCTCCTGACAAAGATACATGGCCACCCAGCGTGGCACGTTCTTTGATCCCGGTCCACGAGCCGCGGTATAGATGGATTCCTCAGTAACTTTGAATTGCTTTGCCACAGCGCTGACTATCTGGGCACAGGATGGGCGCCATTTTGAATGAACGCCACGTGAAACACCCCGCACCTTGGTGGCGGAACGTTTCGATTTTGCGGCTTTCTTAAACTTCTCATCCCCCATCACCGAAGCCAGGTTCTTCTTGCCATAGAAATGAGCCAGTTCTTCGTCAACACCCTGCTTCACGTATTCCGCATAGGTGCTGTACCGTTTTGGTCCGCTGACACCCAGTTGCCCCAGCGTTTCGTCACGTACCAGCCATCCCGGCACTTTTGCTTTATTGATATAGGCCTGGTAACTCGACCAGGGCCAGGTATCCAAATCAGATTTTTTAACGCCACTGTGAAGGTAGCGGGTCAGCGGCAGCAGATACTTGTCGGGCTGCACCAGCACGGCCTTATAACGTCCGCGGAACAGTGAGCCTTCTGATTTTTTAAGTTTCTGGAAATGCTGCGTATACAGCCCGTCTACCTGACGCATAAAGCGACTGAGATTGGCTTCCGGCGTTTTGATCAGCAGATGATACTGATCTTTCAACAGGCAGTAGGCATGCACTTGAACGTTAAGGCGGAAGCAGGTGTCTTCCAGCGAAGCCAGGAACGCATCGAAATACTTATCGGACGGGAAGACACGCTGATGATCAAGCGCGAAGTTTGAAACATGATAATAAGCGTCTGGATATTCTATGCGTAATGGTCTGGCCATTGGCTGAGTTCCCGGGTTCTATTAATATTGTTATCAGGGCTGACTTTTTATCAGGACTACTTTTTATCAGTACTTCCTCTTATCAAAACGTCTTCATTTCAAAACTTATTTAATATTAGAGCTGACCCTGACCAATGCTTCCGGGTCAGTTGATTATAACGATACGTCAAGATGGCACAGATTTCAAAAGGATTTTGAAATTGCAGACATGGCGCCGGTAGCCTATCGTCCGGTGTAACGTTCGTTAAGAAAAGCACGTTTCCATTGCCCTTATGAACTACTTATTCCATTGCTTAAGCAGAGCATTCCAGTTTAGCGGCAGCGTTTGGGTGAAATCAGTGGGACTATTTAACAGAAGCAATGAAGATGGCGCGCTTTGGTGCCGGCAGTCCCTCTATTGTTGTGGACCTGTCGGCTGCGTCCAGCGAATCTTCCAGGCTCTGAAAGGGCATCCATTCAGTGCGACGCTGTTCAGCGGAAGTTGTAACGCTGATATCGACGATACGGATATTGTTGAAGCCACAACGGTGCAACCAGCTTTCGGCCGTGGCGCAGGACGGTATAAACCAGACATTGCCCATATTGCTGTAGCGGCCTTCGGGAAACAGTGAGTATCCTTCCGGCCCATCGACCACCAGTGTCTCCAGCACCAGTTCGCCGCCTTTGCGCAGGCAGGCTTTCAATTCCAGCAGATGATCAATCGGTGAGCGGCGGTGATAGAGCACGCCCATCGAAAAAACCGTGTCGAACGCAGCAAGACCCGCGGGTAGGCGCTCCATGGTGACAGGCAGCACAAATAAGGGTAATTGCGGAACAAAGCGTTTCAGCAGAGCAAATTGCATCACATAGGGAAGATGCGGTTCTATGCCGATGACCAGACGTGCCTCAGCGCCCAGCATGCGAAAGCAGTGATAAGCGCTGCCACATCCTACATCGAGCACGCTGCGTCCGGTCAGCGGGCTGATATGCTCGCGCAGGCGGTCCCATTTCATATCGGAGCGCCACTCCGTATCGATATCAATGCCGAATAACTCGAAGGGACCTTTGCGCCAGGGAATCAGTGCCTGCAGATTTTCCCGGATCAGCGCGTGCTGTTGATCGCTGCAATCGCCGCGCTCGCCAATACGCACCTTGTTCAGCAGATCAATGCTGACGGGTGTCGGCTGCGGGGTGCGGGCAAGCAGCTCAAGCCATGCAGGCAAGCTGCCATGGCGCAGACTGTGCAGAAACTCAAGGCTGGCCAGATCCTGTAACGCAGCCAGCGGTGTTCCGGCGCTGAGTTGACAGAACTGTTGATAGCTCAGCGGGTCAGCTGCAGTGTCGTTTACTTGAGTCTCATTCACGTGAACCTCATTCACTTGAACGCCACCATCGACGCAAAGTTAAAGCATTGAAACCAGACATCGCAGGAGCGGAAACCCGCCTGCATCAACCGCGATTTGTGTGCATCTATCGATTCAGGAATCAGCACATTTTCCAGTGCTGCACGCTTCTGACTGATTTCCAGTTCGGAATAACCCTGGGCCTGTTTGAACTGGTGGTACAGTTCAATGAACAGCGCATTCAGTTCAGGTTCGGGAAACAGGATTTTTTCCGACAGCACCAGGATGCCACCAGGGCGCAGACTGCGGCAGATTTTCTGCAGCAGCGCATCCCGTTTCTGGCGTTCGATAAACTGCAGCGTGAAATTGAGCACCACCACCGAGGCATTCTCCATGTCGATGTCATCGATATCAGCACAGATCAGTTGCAGGGGCAGGTGAGTTGCCGAGGGTGTTGCATCCAGCGTGTCGCGGAACCGTTTGATCATCGCTGGCGAATTGTCGATGGCGTACAGCGTATAGTCCTGATGTGAAATCTGATGACTCATGGCCAGGGTGGCGCCGCCCAGCGAGCAGCCCAGGTCGTAGATAGTGGAGCCAGGTGTGCAATAACGCTCTGCCAGAGTGCCGATCATGGAAATGATGGTGGCATAACCTGGCACCGAGCGATTAATCATGTCGGTGAACACCGCAGCAACTTTGTCATCAAACACAAAGTCCTTGATGGGTTGCTGGTTGGCGTAAATCTGATCGTGCCGGGAATCACTCATCGGGCTGCTCGATTAACGGGGTCGGGTCGCTTCAGAATAACCCGCAGCGCTTAAGGCGTCACAAATGCGCTCGGCGGTCAATTGCTGCGCTTCATCGCTGCGTTCATGGGCAAGCGAAAAATCTAGGTCGGTCAGCGCATTAATGGGAAACAAATGAATATGGGCATGACGTACTTCAAGGCCAGCGATCATCATGCCGATTTTCTGACACGGAAACAGTGAACGCAGTACCCGCGAGATTTTCTGCCCGGTGATGAACAGGTGGGCTGTTGTTGCTTCGGGAATTTCATCCCAGTTATCGATTTCAGCACGCGGGATAAGCAGCACATGGCCTTCGCGCAGCGGCTTGAGCGTGAGAATGCTGTAGCATAGATCATCCTGCCAAAGCACATGGCCCGGCAGTTCACCGTTCACTATTCTGCTGAAAATGCTGCTCATTTGTTCGCTCTCGTGGGTCGCTTCTGAGACCATCAGGAGTGGATTTGCGATCGGTTGCCGATAGGATAAGTTCTACCGATTCATCGGTCAGCGCGGTATTATGCGGCAATTGAGCTGGCATTCAAACAGCATAAAACAGACACCCGTGCCGCCTTGCCACCTTGCAGCCGTTCAGAGAGACTGAAGCCACACCATGAAACTTCCTCGCCTGCAGCGTTTCGGCCATCAGCACAGCCCAGTGCTGGTAAGCCGCAGTGCTGATCTGCCCTTTGACTACAGCATCGTGCGTGCCGCCCGCAAAACCATGGCCGTTTATGTGCGCGATGAGCGGGTTGAGGTGCGTGTGCCGAAGTATGTCAGTGAAGCGGAGATCAGCGCCTTTGTGTATAAGCATCTGGGTTGGATAAACCGAAAACTGGCTCACCGTGCTGATCAGTCAAAACAGTTGTTGACGGTTGAGCATGGCGCCCAGATTTTCTACAAGGCCAGAGCACTGCGGATTGTGTTTGCTGAGAGTGCGATTGAGGGCGTGCAGATTACTGCGCAGGAATTGATCATCGAGGGGAAAAAGCCTGAGCCTCAACGGGCTAAAAAAATTCTTGAAATCTGGCTGCTGCAACAGGCGAAAAGTTATCTGCCCGCCCGCACCCGGGCGCTGGCTGCGCATCTGCAGGTCGATCATAAATTGAAAGAGGTGGTGTTCCGCAAGACCAAAACCAAATGGGGGCACTGCACCTCGTCCGGCCGGATTCAGTACAACTGGCTGATCATGCTGGCGCCCGATGCGATTATCGATTACATGATCTGTCACGAAACCTGCCATCTGCTGCAGATGAACCACTCGAAAAAATATTGGCGTCTGGTGGAGTCGGTATGCCCCGATTACCGCTTCTACGTTGGCTGGCTTAAGCAGCATGAGCACCGCCTCTGGCCGGTTTGAGCACAGACCCTTGTGGCAGAACTTTTTATGCTTCTGATACCGCTAATGCTTTGCGCCGCTGCAACACTGCAGTGCCGATGCCAATGATCAGAAACACCGTGCTGCCACCAAGCAACAATACCTGATTGAAGCCGAACAGTCCGCCCGATGGCACCGCCAGCAATAAGCCCGCAATACCAATACAGACGCGTGCGAGGTATCCACCGGAGCCTTTGCCAAGACCGCCGAAACCAAGCAGATATCCCTGCAGTGCCGCTGACACCAGTGCCACACCGAGCAGGGCAGTTACCAACACTTCCATGATTTCCACGAATGAACCCTGTAACAGCATCGCCGGGTTGAACACAAAGAAAAACGGAATAAAGTAAATAATGGCTCCTAAACGCATGGCTTCCCAGCCGGCTCGCATCGGTGATACCTGGGCTATGGAGGCTGCAGCGAAGGCAGCCAGTGCCACCGGAGGCGTAATAAAACTCAACATGCCCCAGTACATGATGAACATATGCGAGGCCAGTGGATCGAGCCCGGCATTGACCAGCGCCGGAGCCAGCACAATCGCTAGGAAGATGTAAGCAGCCGTCACCGTCATGCCGATACCCAGCACGAAACTGGTGGCGGCACCCATGATCAACAGCACCAGCACATTGTCACCGGCAATATAAACCAGATCATTGGCCAGCGTTCCGGCCATGCCGGTGACGGCCAGTGCGCCGATAATCAAACCGATTGCAGCCAGTATCCCCGCCAGTTCTGCCATCAGGCGTCCGGTGGCTGCCACCAGCAGCATGAACTTCGCCATCGACAGGCGATGCATGGTGAACTGGTTGATGATCAGCAGCAGGGCGGTGGCGAAGAATGGCGCGGTGGCTTCGCGCTGCATATACACCAGCAGCCAGATCAGCGTGACAAACACGGCGATAAAGTACCAGCCTTCACGGAACACATTGCCAAAAGTGGGTAGATCTTCCTTCGGCAGGCCCTGCAGATTATTGCGTGCCGCGTAGGCGTCAATCTGAATAAACAGGCCGAAGAAATACAACAACGAAGGAACTATCGCTGCAATCGCGATGGTGACATAGCTGACGTTGAGAAAACTGGCCATCACGAAGGCAGTGGCACCCATGATTGGCGGCATCAACACACCGCCCGTTGAGGCACAGGCTTCGACACCGGCGGCATATTCGCGTGAGAATCCAGTGCGTCGCATTGCCGGTATGGTTAAGGGACCGGTGGTAAGCACATTGGTGATCGGTCCTCCGCTCATCGAACCCATCAGGCCGCTGGAAAAAATGGCCACCTTGGCGGGTCCGCCACGCATATGGCCCAGCAGGGCAAACGCGAAGTTGATAAAGAAGGGGCCACCACCGGTGTATTGCAGTGCCACCCCAAACAGCAGGAAGCCAAATACCAGCATCGCAAAGGCCTGCATCGGAATACCGAACAGACTTTCTTCACCGAGAATATGGAAAATAGCCACGTCCTGAATCGGCATGCCGATACCGGCAACCACGTCCGGCATTTTGTCGGCATACATCGGGTACAGAGATAATAGCAGCACGATAAAGAAAATCGGCCAGCCGCCGGCCCGTCGTCCGGCTTCGAGAATAATGACCCAGGTCACCAGTGCCAGCCACACGCCTATCGGCGGCGCTGCATATTCCCAGGCTTCCAGCACGATGCGTTCGGCGTTGTAGGAGAAGTAGCTGAAAATAACGGCAATAACGCCAATAATCACCAGATCGTACCAGGGGACGAAGTGCAGATTGTTACGATTCGAGGGAAAGGTGATAAATACCATTGCCAACATGAAGCCGGTGATCAGGTAGAGATAGCGACTGTCCAGCATCACGATATCCATCAGGAAACCGAGATTGAAGATCTGATTAATCGCCAGCAGTATGGAGACACCGGTGAGTGTGGCCATCACTGCACGCCAGCGCCAGGAGAGCTCGCGGTAACGTCCTATGGAGGGCAGATCCTCGTCGTCAATTTTTTGGCTGGAACCGGCGGGGGCGGGAGTCAGTGTTTGTTCAGGAGTATTCATATTGTTATTTGAACCTGTGCTCATTGCGTTTCCGCCAGCGTGATTAATCCTTTGGCTTCCAGAGCGGCTGCCCGTGCTGTCAGCCAGCCGCCTTCAAAGGCGTCGAAGTCTTCGGGTGCCACTTCAAGATAAGCTTCCCAGGCCTCTTTAAGCACCTGCTGCCGGAACAGATTGGCCTGATGAGTCGCTTCGGCTGCAGCCGTCCACACGCCGATGTCTTTGAAATACTGAACGGCCGCGTCGTGATACGGCACAAACGCATTCTCAAGCTGCTGTTTCTCCATCAACCAGCCGACCGCGCCTGGGGCGTTGTTCTTGTATTCGTCAAAATGCAGATGCATAACTTTGATCAGGTTATACACCGTAGCGTCCTCGGCATCGTCCATTGATACCAGCAGGGGGTAGGCGGAGGTGAACACCTCAATGCCTTCGGGGGGAATAGTCGGACCCTCGGTAGCGATATGCGGAACATACCAAGGCAGGCGCGCCCGCACCCGGTTCACACCTTCAGTATTTTCGGGCGGGAAAGTGATAAAGCGCATGCCCCTTGGTGAGGCTTCCAGACGCAGAAAGGGCGGCGAGTTACAGGCGCCGCCAACCACATCAGCGCGGTCATTAACGACGGCTTCGATGGACGCATTGTAGCCACCCACTTCAACTTTGATTACATCGTCCCAGCTGATGTTGGCATAGGACATCAGGGCGGTGCTGGCATTATTGAGCGATGGTGCGCCCTGCACCCAAGTTACCCGTTTCCCTCGGATATCTTCGATATCGAAAATATCGGCATCGGCGGCAGTGATAAAATTAAAGGAGCAGCTTTCTGAGTAATTGGAGAGCAGGGCGCGGATTGGCTGCGGGCCCCAGATTTGGGCAGCGAAGTTCAGAATGCCTTCCTGGGCATAAACCGCTTCGGAACCACCGGCAGAGAAGTTGACCCGGCCAGCGCGCAGAGTGGCCAGCCGTGAGACGTCATTGCGGCCCGGAATCACGCGCAGATTCACCTGATAATCCCGTTGCAGAATGCTGCCGATGGCGACGGCCTGACTGTAGCCGCCGGTTCCGGTGGGATAGGCCGACCAGGCAATAGTGCGGGGCAAGTCAATCAATGCCGACCTGGCATCCGGTCCATCGTCTGACCCGCAGCCACTCAGAGCCAACCCCAAAGTCAAAACCAGGGTCAGGGACAGATAATGGATCCGTCTATGAGTCAAAACCAGGGTCAGGGTCAGATTATGGATCGGTCCAGCTCTGAGTCGCACAGGCAATTTATTAATGCGCAGCTGCGAACGGATGGGTTTGATCAGTTTGAACATCAGGATTGGTTCTCCGGAATTAACTTTCGTGGCCCGCGTGGGCCGCGTGGGGGGAAGGATACCGCAGCTCTATTGGCAATGCTACGCGCCCACTTTAACGCGGCCGCACCAGGATTACAGCTTACCGGATTTCACGAAAATCAAGTCCCAGACACCATGGCCGAGGCGCTGACCGCGCTTTTCGAATTTGGTCGACTCGCGTCTGCTGCTGTCGCTGTGCTGCTGAACACCGGCCTGATTCTCAAATCCGGGGGCCTCACTCAGGGTCAGCATCATGTGCTCGGCATAAGGCTCCCAGTCGGTGGCCATGTGCAGCAGAGCGCCTGGTTTAAGGCGGCTTCTAAGCTGCTCAACAAATTCAGTCTGCACCAGGCGGCGTTTATGGTGACGTTTTTTATGCCAGGGATCCGGGAAAAAAATCTGCATCACATCCAGAGAATTTTCGGCGAAACAGTCGCGCAGGATTTCTTTGGCGTCATGACAGTAGATGCGCAGATTGCTGATCTGGTTCTTTTCTATGTCATCCAGCAGTTTGCCAACGCCGGGTTTATGCACTTCAACACCGATAAAATCCTGGTCGGGATTGTCTCTGGCCATAGCCAGCAGGGAATCGCCCATGCCGAAACCTATCTCGAAGACCAGGGGCGCAGTTCTGCCGAAGACCTGCTCGGCATTGAAGGGCGCGCTGACCGCGCTGATGCCATATTTGTCCCAGTAGTTTTCCAGTGCATGCTGCTGCGATGGGGTCAGGCGGCCGCCACGGATCACATAACTGCGAACGGTGCGCATGTATTCAACCGGCATGTGTTCAGCGGGAGCAGGTTCAGCGGGAGTATGTTCGGATGCTGTCATGCTTAGAAGAAGGTTCCATCAATGGGCGACGAGGCGCTGGCGTACAGCCGACGCGGCATGCGACCGGCAAGAAAGGCCTGACGCCCGGCAATCACCGCGTGCTTCATGGCTTCGGCCATCAGCAGCGGATCCTGTGCGGCGGCAATCGCCGTATTCATCAGCACACCTTCGCAGCCCAGTTCCATTGCAACCGTGGCATCAGAGGCAGTGCCGACGCCGGCATCAACAATAATCGGAACCCTGGCATTCTCCAGTATCATGCGGATATTGTAAGGATTACGGATACCCAGCCCGGAGCCAATCGGCGCACCCAGCGGCATCACCGCCACGCAGCCCAGCTCCTCCAGACGCTTGGCGATCAGCGGATCATCGCTGGTGTAAACCATGACATCGAAACCATCTTTGACCAGTTCTTCTGCGGCGATCAAAGTTTCAGTGACATTCGGATAGAGAGTCTTCTGATCGCCAAGCACTTCCAGCTTGACCAGTTTATGCCCATCGAGCAGCTCTCTGGCCATTCGGCAGGTGCGCACGGCATCAGCGGCGGTATAACAACCGGCGGTATTAGGAAGAATGGTGTATTTGCTGGCTGAAATTACATCGAGCAGATTAGGCTCATCCGGGTTCTGGCCCAGATTCACCCGCCGAATCGCGACCGTAATCATTTCCGCGCCGCTGGCCTGCAGAGCAGACAGATTCTGGCTGAAGTCCCGGTATTTGCCGCTGCCCACAATCAATCTGGACTGATATTTGCGGCCGGCGATAATTAATGGTTTGTCGATTGTGCTCATCGATATGTCCAAATTGAAGATCCGAAATGGATGTGACTGAATAAATCTGAATACCAGTCAGCAGAGTGAGCCGGCATTCTACCGTCTAGCCGCCGCCAATGGCATGCACAATTTCCAGTGCATCACCGTCTTTGAGCAGGTAATCACTGTGCTGGCTGCGCGGTACTATCTGCTGATTCAGCTCCACGGCAACTTTGACTCTGGCCAGACCCAGCTGGGTCAGCAACTCGGTCAGCGTTACGTTCTCCGGCACCGAAAGTTTGTCGCCATTCACTGTGAGTTGCATAGACAGGATTCCCGATTAAGCGCCGCGCAGGTTGAACATGGCCAGCGCAAGCACGGCCCAGCCAGCCAGAAACATCACCCCGCCGATGGGCGTAATCGCGCCCAGCCAGCGGATCCCGCTCAGACTCAATGCATACAGGCTTCCGGAAAAGAGGAAGATTCCCGCCAGGAACAAAAACCCGCTGGTGCGCAGCAGGCCATTGAAGGGGAACTGCAGCGTCAACACGCCAACCCCGAACAGCGCCAGAGCGTGATACATATGATATTGCACACCGGTTTGAAAGGTATTGAGCATGTCGGCGGAGAGTGAAGCTTTCAGCCCATGGGCGGCAAACGCGCCCAGGGCGACGGCAATAAAACCATTTAACGCGGCTACAGTCAGAAACAGGGTGTTCATAAGGTTTCCAAAAAAGGGTTTCTAGAAAAGGGTTTTCAAAAAAGGCTCAAATTAAAGAGGTGCCCAAAACAACAATGACCTGCCGATTAGGCAATAAAAAAGCCGCTGGTGAAACCCCCGCGGCTTTTTAAAATCAATCTTTTGTGCCTGTCAGGCCAGTATCATGCCTTTCACTTTATTCATCGCATTCTTTTCCAGCTGACGAATACGCTCGGCAGACACCTGGTATTTCGCGGCCAAGTCATGCAGTGTGGCTTTCTCATCAGCCAGCCAGCGGCTGGTGATAATGTCTTTGCTGCGCTCGTCCAGCTGATCCATCGCCAGATACAGGTCGTTGGATTTCTCCTCTTCCCATTGTGTCTCTTCGAGAGCATTGGCCAGATTGGAATGATTATCTTCAA
This sequence comes from Pseudohongiellaceae bacterium, assembly GCA_041689205.1. Classification (GTDB taxonomy): domain Bacteria; phylum Pseudomonadota; class Gammaproteobacteria; order Pseudomonadales; family Pseudohongiellaceae; genus JAVVEG01. The sequence goes on from JBDNGQ010000200.1 coordinate 15,678, forward strand.
GATAGTTGGCCGGTGCCATATAGGCGTCTTCGTCATCACTGTCAGCATCAGCGTCAAATGACATGTCATACGAACTCATGCGCCCTTCCATCTGGCGAACCACTTTAGCGTCGACACCCAGATCCGCAGCCACCGCATTGGCCTCATCATTAGTCAACCAGCCCAGGCTTTTCTTAGCGCTGCGCAGATTAAAGAAGAGTTTGCGCTGCGACTTGGTGGTAGCGATTTTGACGATGCGCCAGTTGCGCAGGATGAATTCGTGCATCTCAGCTTTGATCCAATGCACAGCAAAGGATACCAGACGAACGCCCACTTCCGGATTGAAGCGTTTAACCGCCTTCATCAGACCGACGTTGCCTTCCTGAATCAGATCAGCCTGGGACAGACCATAACCGGAGTAGCTTTTGGCCATATGCACAACAAAACGCAGATGAGCCAGAACCAGTTGCCGGGCAGCATCCACGTTATTGTCATAATAATATTGATTAGCCAGCTCTTTTTCCTGTTCAGGTGTCAGCACAGCGATGCTGTTCACCGAGGAAATGTAAGCTGAAAGGTCGCGACCCGGTACGATAGGGCCTGTTGTCTGTAAACTTTGTCCAATGCTCATAATTAAACTCTACTCGCTAACAGCGTGAACATCAAATTAAACAGCAGGGAAGCGCAATCTTATCCGCGCACATGACCGTGTTCAAGTTTCCCTTATTTCAATTTGATCTCATCAAAATTTGTTATCTCCAGGGTAATTGGGGCTGGTATTTTGATTTCAAGCCCTGCTGAGTAAAAAAACAAGAAATCATCCAGCCGACCTGGCAGCATCATTGCAGCTACCAGCTACCAGCTACCAGCTACCAGCTTCCAGCTCCCAGTTATTTCCTGCCGGTGAGTTATGCTATTGTTGACCGATCAATCCCCGGCAATGATCGCCCGTAAACCAAAAACAGAGGATATACAAATGCGCGCACTCCTGATTATTGCCGGCCTGTGTTCAGTGTTAATCAATGCGGCCAGCGCCCAGACCGCGGCCGACAACACCGCTGCAATCGTCCGGCCTAATTTCGTCGTCATCATGGCGGATGACCTGGGTTATGGAGATCTGGGCGTGTACGGCGCCAGTCTGATTAACACCCCGCATCTTGACCGCATGAGCCTGGAAGGAATCCGCCTTGACAGTTTTTATGCCAGCGCCAATACCTGCACCCCCTCACGCGGCGGGCTGCTGACCGGGCGTTATCCCATCCGTCTGGGCCTGGTCGCTGGTGTCGCCAGACCCACCAACAATATTGGCCTGTCGCCGGATGAGATAACCATCGGCGGTGCACTGCAGAAACTGGGCTACCGCACCGCCTTAATTGGTAAATGGCATCTCGGTCATCAGCCTGAACGCTCACCTGTTCACAATGGTTTTGATCAGTTCTACGGCCTGCTGCACAGCAATGACATGCACCCGCTGGAGCTCTACCGCAATGAGCAGGTGATTGAACAAACCGTTGACCAGACTACCTTAACCGAGCGTTACACCGCTGAAGCCGTGCGTTTTATCGAACATAACAAAGACCAGCCGTTTTTCCTGTATTTACCCCATACCATGCCGCATACCCCGCTGTTTGTATCCGAGCGATTCGAAGGCCAGTCCGCTGCCGGTCTGTACGGCGATGTGGTTGAAGCCATTGACTGGAGCACCGGCGAGATTCTGAGCACTTTGGAGCGGCTGGGCCTGGATGACAATACCCTGGTCATATTCACCTCCGACAACGGCCCCTGGTTTGAAGGCAGCGCCGGGCCGCTTCGTGATCGCAAAGGCGTCGCGTGGGAAGGCGGCCAGCGGGTTCCGTTTATAGCGCGCTGGCCCGCAGGGATACCGGCAGGCCAGGTCAGCGATGAAGCCCTGATGAATATCGACCTGTTCCCGACTCTGGTAAAGCTGGCCGGGGGTGAATTGCCGGATGACCGCGTTATCGATGGCAAGGATATGATGCCAGTGCTGCGCGATGGCGCCGCCTCGCCTCATGAGGCGCTGTTTATGTTTCAGAACAACCGCATTGCCGGCGTACGCAGCGGCAAATGGAAACTGGTGGTGGAATCCAACTATTTAAGTCTCATTACCAGTTTTGACAATCCTGCCTCTTATTACGGCCCTGAGGGTTTATTATTTGATCTGGAGCTCGACCCATCGGAAACCTACAGCTACACCCGCGAAAATCCCGAAGTGGTCGCTCGCTTACGAGCGTATCTCGAGCAGGCGCAGAAGAACCTGAATACCTCAGTGCTCGAGGCCATGTGGAACCAGCCATAAACAGGAAGAGTTCAGCCAATGGCAGCGGCTATAACTGGGAGTTGCCCTGACTGGGGGTTGCCCTGATTGGGGGTTACGTACACAGCGGAGTGCCGACTAACGTGGCTCAATCGCCGCCAGGTACTGCATCACCGACAGCAGCGCGCCCAGCCAGCCGAGCAGGGCGCCGCCGCTAAGCAGCACAACAGCAGGCAGGATGCCCGGCCCCTGCAGCACAAAGTCGCTGCCATACAGATCCAGCAGACTGTTTAATGGCTCGGCAAACAGCAGCAACAGTGACAGCAGGCTCAGCCACGCAAACAATCCCCCCAGCAGACCATAGCAGAAGCCGGTGTAGAGAAAAGGCCGTGCCACAAAACTATTGCTGCCACCCACGAGCTTCACCACCAGAATCTCCGCGCGACGGCTTTCAATGGCCATGCGGATGGTATTGCCGACTACAAACAACACGGCCACCGATAGAATGATAATCAGCGCCGCCACGGCCCGTTCAATGATCCCGGTCAGCCCCTGCAGACGCTGCAGCCATAGCAGATCAAGTTGCGCAAATTCCACTTCCGGCAGGGCTTGCAATGCCTGCAACAATTGCTCTGCCTCAGCCGCATCCAGTGTTGATGGACGGATCACCAGCACGGCGGGCAGCGGATTGCTGCCCAGTGCACTGATCACATCCCCGAAGCCCGACTGGTCCCGGAACTCCAGCAGCGCCTGATCGGCAGAGATGTAGCTGACTGACCGCACATCATTGTTGCTAAGTAAGTCATCGCTTAGCTCAGCAGCCCGGCTTTCCGTCACTTCATCATGCAGGTACAGGGTAATCTGGTTGATATCATCAATGCCGCTGCCAAGACCGCCCACATTGAGCATGACCACTGACAGCAGGGCTGGCAACAGCAGCGCAATGCCAATCACCGTGATCGTCATCAGACTGGCGAGCGGGGCCTTCCATAGCCGGTGCAGGCTATCGCCAGCCATCTCCCGATGATGCTGCAGCCGCGAACGTAGCTGACTGGCTGTAGACGCTGGCGCCGCTCGTGCTTTCAGAGCGGGATCTTTAACGGCTTTGGCTTTGACGGGTTCAGTTCTCATAATGAGCGTTCAGCGCTGGCTTTGTGAGTGGTGTCAGACACCAGCGTGCCATTCTCCAGGGTCAGCATGCGGTGCTTGAGCCGGGTGATCAGCGACAAATCATGGCTGGCAATCAGCATGCTGACCCCAATCTGGTTGAACTGTTCAAACAGCAGCATGATCTCCGCGGCCAGTTCAGGGTCGAGATTTCCGGTCGGTTCATCGGCCAGCAGAATCTGCGGCCGGTTGACCACGGCGCGCGCAATACCGATGCGCTGTTGCTCACCGCCGGACAGGGTAATCGGGTTAAGTTTCTCTTTTTTCAACAGACCCACTTTATCCAGAGCAGCGCGCACGCGCCGGCCGGCTTCGTGTTTGCTGTAGCCTTCTATCTGCAGAGGCAGCGCGATATTTTCATAAACAGAGCGATCAAACAGCAGTTGATGATCCTGAAAGACCACGCCGATGCGTCGCCGGTACAAGGGGATCTGCCGCTTTGGCAGGCGGTTGAGGTTCTTGCCATTGACCAGAATCTGCCCCTGGTTAGCAATCTCCATAATCATGATCAGTTTCAGCAATGTGCTTTTGCCGGCGCCGGAGCGGCCGGTCAGGAAGGCCATCTCGCCCTTATTCAGCTCAAAGCTGACCTGCTTAAGAGCATCATGGCCGCCAGGGTAGCGCTTACTCACATCGTCAAATCTGATCATGCTTCGCGGTCAAATAAGGCGGATACGAACTGATCCGCCGCAAAGGGACGTAAATCATCTACCTGCTCACCAATCCCGATAAAACGGATCGGCAGCTGCAGTTCTTTGGCGATCGCGAACACCATGCCGCCTTTAGCCGTGCCATCAAGCTTGGTCAGCGTTATGCCGGTGAGGTTAACCGCTTTATGAAAACTCTGCGCCTGGCTGAGGGCATTCTGGCCAGTGGTCGCATCAAGCACCAGCATCACCTCATGCGGAAGGTTTGCATCCAGTTTCTTCAGCACCCGCACTATCTTCTGCAATTCCTGCATCAGATTATCTTTGGTGTGCAGGCGACCGGCGGTGTCGGCGATCAGCACATCGACACCACGGGCTTTAGCCGATTGGTAGGCATCGAAGATCACGGAAGCACTGTCAGATCCGCTCGGCTGGGAGATCACCGGTACTTTGTTGCGCTCGCCCCAGACCTGCAATTGCTCGACGGCCGCGGCGCGGAAGGTATCGCCTGCTGCGAGCATCAGTTTCTTGCCATCCTGCTGCAGGCGTTTGGCCATTTTACCAATGGTGGTGGTCTTACCCACACCGTTTACACCGACGACCAGGATCACATAGGGCTTCTGATCGGCCGGAATGGTCAGCGGCACGTCACAGGGTTTGAGTAAGTTGGTGAGCTCGGCTTTCAAGCTCTCCATCAGGGCGTCAGCGTTGGTCAGCTGCTTGCGTTTAACCCGGGCAGCGAGCGCCTGGATAACGTGGTCGGTTGCCGCTATGCCGAGGTCTGCGGATAATAACTGGGTCTCGATATCCTCCAGCAGCGCCTCATCAATGACTTTTTTGCCCAGCACCAGATCGCTGAGCCCGTCGGAGAGATTGCTGCGAGTGCGGCTCAAGCCCTGTTTGAGGCGGCTGAACAGATTTTCTTTGGCGGGCGGTTCTGCTTGCGCTGAAGGCTTGTTATTGGCTTCGATAATCGGCGCCGCAGCCGTTTCGGTTTGAGTTTCAGGGGCGGGCGCAACTTCCGGCAGAGCATCGCGTGCAGAACCGGCGGCGGTATCTGACTCAACTGCGGGGTCCGAATCCAGCACCACATCAGCCGCGGGCAGAGTTTCCGCTTCCGGAGTCTCGGGTGTTGGTTTTGCTTTCTTGAAAAAATTAAACATAAACGGGGATTCCAGGCTGTATCTGCTCTAATGCCGGACGCGAAATACTAGCATTGCGGGACTTTCTTATACATGGTTAATGCGTTTAGATAGCAGCAATTTACAGATCGACTTACACAGCAATGGTATTCCATGAAAATATCCACCAACACGCTGCGCATAATCGCGGGTAAATGGCGCAGCCGAAAATTAACATTTCCGGATGCAGAGGGTTTGCGTCCAACTGCCGACCGAGTGCGCGAGACGCTGTTTAACTGGCTGCAGAACCACATTGCACAGGAATCCTGTCTTGATCTTTTTGCCGGCAGTGGTGCCTGCGGTATTGAAGCGCTGTCTCGCGACGCGAGCCATGTCACTTTCATTGATAACTCAGCTGCGGCACTGGCCGCAATCCGCAGCAATCTGCAGATACTGGGCGCTATAAATAACAATTTCACTCTGCATCGACAGGACGCACTGAGCTGGCTCGATTCGGTCTCTCTTGACTCGGCAGCAGGTTCCGCACGTGACTCCGCACCTGGTTCGGCGAAAGGGCAGCAATATGGCATCGCCTTTGTTGATCCACCCTTTGCGGCAAATCTGCTGGAATCGGCGTGTCAGAAACTGGAGGACAGCCAGGTGCTCAAACCCCAGGCATTGATCTATGTAGAATCAGGCACCGGCCTGGCGCGCGTGAAGTTGCCAAAAAACTGGCTGGTGTTGAAATCCAAACAAGCGGGAGCGGTTAGTTTTTGTTTATGCCAGCGCCGCCCTGAGGGCGTTGGCCGTATTGAGCACGATGCTGATGGCAGCATTGAATAAGGACTCCTTCTTTAAAGTCATGAGAGAGGTTTTGCCGTGAAACGACCGCAAGTAACTGTGTCAGTCTTCAAAGCACCCTGGTGGTTGCCGGAAGGGCACAGCCAGACCCTGTGGCGCAAATTCGCACCGGCTCCCAAATCTGATCTGCCGCCGCGTCAGCGCCAGCGAATTGAGCTTGCCGATGGTGATTTTATCGATCTGGACTGGGCGGCAGGCGTCAATGATCCTGATGGCAATCCGCAACACGCGGCCGGATTGCCAATGGTGCTGATCCTTCATGGTCTGTGCGGCTGCTCAAGTTCACCCTATGTGCTGTCGCTGCAACAAATGCTCAGTCAGCACGGCTATCCGAGTGCAGCAATGAATCTGCGTTCCTGTAGCGGTGAGCCCAATCGCCTGGCCCGGGCCTATCATTCGGGTAACAGCGATGATCTGGAGGAAGTATTCACCAGCCTGCGAAGCGATTTCCCGGAACGAAAATTTGTCGTCATTGGTTTTTCGCTGGGTGCCAATGTGATGCTTAAATGGCTGGGAGAGAATCCCAGGCCGCAGCTGGTGGTCGGCGCGGTTGCCGTGTCGACTCCGTTTTCGCTGGCTTTATGTTCAAGCACCATGAATGCCGGTTTGAGCAGAATCTACGGACGGTATTTTTTGCAGGGGTTGCTCAGCGGTGTGCGCACTAAGCAGCAACTGTTCTTGCAGCAGGGCAATATCGAAGAGCTGGAGAAACTGAATGCGCTGGGTGGTCTGGATAAGCTGAGCACACTCTGGGAGTTTGATGACCGGGTTACTGCGCCGCTGCATGGTTTTCGCGATGCGCGCGATTATTATCAGCGTTCCAGCAGTCAGAATTTCCTCGGCGCGATAAAATCTGACACGCTGATGATCCACAGCATGAATGATCCGATAATTCCGCCTCAGGCAATCCCGGATGCACGCTCCCTGCCTGAGCAGATTCGGCTTGAAGTGATGTCGGCCGGAGGTCATGCAGGCTTCGCTGCCGCCGGACAGTCGCGCTGGTTGGAACAGAGAATTTTACGTTACATTGAGCTCCTGCAGCCGTTTGGCTAGAATGGCCGCGGAATCCGCACAGCGTCAAGCAAATCGTCCGGCCAAAAAGTGAGCAGAACAATGAGAATAGCCGTTTATCCTGGCACGTTTAACCCCATCACCAACGGGCATACCGACCTTGTCGAGCGGGCTGCCGGTCTGTTTGACCATATCATTGTCGCAATTGGAATCAATAAACAAAAAACCACATCTCTGGCGGCAGCCAGCCGCGTCGATCTGGCAGCGCAGGTGCTCGGGCATTTGAAAAATGTTGAAGTCTGTGCGTTTGACACCTTGCTGACCGAGTTCGTAAAGCAACGTGGATCAAGAATTATTCTGCGGGGTCTGCGTACCGTTGCCGACTTCGAATATGAATTTCAACTGGTGGGTATGAATCGCGTGCTGGAGCCGGATATTGAAACGGTGTTCCTGGCCCCTGCTGAACATCTGTCCTACATCTCATCGACCCTGGTGCGGGAAATCGCTTCCTACGGTGGCGACATTTCCAAGTTTGTGCATCCGGTAGTAGCGGCAGCAATAGCTGAGGAATATGAGCAGCTGCGCAATTCTCTGTAAATGCAGTGCTGTAGCCGCAGTTCAAATCAGGACTGACAACCTGGGCAGAACACGGTGCTGCGTTGAGTAATCCGTATTTCGCGCAGGTTGGTGCCGCAACGCAAACAGGGATGACCACCGCGACCGTAAACGGCCAGTGACTGTTTAAAATAACCGGGCTGGCCAGTGGCGCCAGTGAAGTCGCGCAGGGTAGTGCCACCCATCAAAATTGCTCCTGCCAGTACTTCTTTTATGCGCTCAGTCAGCAGGGCGTAACGCTGAGCAGAGATCCGACCCGCAGCCCGGCGCGGATCAATACCTGCCATAAACAAGGCTTCATTAGCATAGATATTGCCTACCCCCACAACTACTTTACTATCCATGATAAATGACTTCACCGGCACCTTGCGCCCGGCAGCCTGCACGCGCAGATAGTCGGGGGCAAAAGCATCGCAAAGCGGCTCCGGCCCCAGCGCGCGCAATAAAGGATGCAGCAGCGGATCACCCGCATACCAGAGCATACAGCCGAAGCGGCGGGGATCGGTGTAACGCAGCGCGATACCGGTCGTCATAGTGATATCGACATGATCATGCTTGCCGGCTGGACTATCTACCGGCACCAGGCGCAGGCTTCCTGACATGCCCAGATGAATGAGAAGATAATTTCTTCCGGTATCAATTCCTGAGGCCTCATTTTTTGAAGCGGCAAGGATGAGGTATTTACCTCGCCGGTCGACCGAACGCAGTATTTGACCGGGCAGCTCTGTCATCATCTCTGGGGTAATTGGCCAGCGTAACTGGTGCTGCCGAATCACAACACTGCTGACAGTTTGGTGCAGTAAGTGCGGAGCGATTCCTCGTTTGGTGGTTTCAACTTCGGGTAGTTCAGGCATTGCGGAAACCTGTTCAAAATTACGTAGCGCTTGTTCAGTAGTATTTGGGTTGCTAGTTATGGTGGTGCATTATAGATTGGCCTGAAGGGATGGTAGCACCCTTGCAGAAGCGCGATCGCATTTATTAAATTGTCAGAGGTGAATTGTGAATGGTCCCAACTCCAGACAAGCTTTCTCAGATGTAAGAACAATTTGTTTGTCCTGCCTGCTGTTGGCTGCGGCGCCAGCCTGGGCTGCCGAGCCGGAGGTAGAAAACTCTTCAATAGATCCTCCGATAAGTGTTCAGGCTGATGAAACTCCTCTGGAAGATACTGGTGCCTCTGCGCAAGCGCAAGCCGTTCCAATAGTACCAATTCATATTGGCAATCCCCTCGTATTTAATCAGCTGGGCGAAATTATCGGTTCAACCATGAGAGAGACTCTCGCTGCGGCGGCGAGTGCCCCGGTGCAATTTGAAAACCCGATTATGATGGGCCCGCCGGATGAGGAAACTTTTCTGAATCTGGCGAAAGACATCAGGCGTTATGAGGGAATGCTTAAGGAAGAGGAAGAGCTGCGTGGCGCATGGGACCCAACTTTGGCCGAAGACTTGATGGCGATGGGACGTATGCTGCAGGAGCAGGGTGATTTCACTAAAGCGCTGGATATTTTCACCCGCGCCGCTCATATTAATCGCATCAATTATGGCCTGGTTAGCGTGGAGCAGATCGCGCCCATAGAAAGCATGGTGGAGACCCATATTGCGCTCAACCAGTGGGAGGAGGCCGACCGGCAGCAGCGCTATGCTTTTTATGTACAAAGCCGCGCATTTGAGCAAAATGATCCACGCATGATTCCCGCGCTGGATAAGTTGGCGCAATGGAACGTTAAGACTTTCAGGCGGGGGGCTGAGGGCGAGCCGCTGCTCAAGCTGCTTGAAGCCTACCGGCTGTATAATGCCGCCGCGGCGCTGGTCAATGTGCATTTTGGATTTAGTGATCCCCGTTACGTTAATTATCTGAAAAACATGACGCAGACGGCGTTCAGACTGGCTTTGTACGGGACCCAATCCGAGATTGACCGCGTGTCGATGACTAATCACAGCAATATGGCAGGCCCGAGTATGATGAATACCGAGAATGGTCTGGTTAATAACACCACCAGGATCAGCGGGTTCACTGAGGGAGAGCAGGCGCTGCTTAGTATCTATGAATTGTATTCCTCCTCGCGCATGCGTAATCTTGAAGGCATTGAGCGACGCAGGGCGCAGGCTCTGGCCGAACTGGGCGACTGGTACATGGTTTTTAATCGCAGACAGGCCGGATTCAGAATATACCGGGATGTTTACGATATTCTTTTAGAAAATGGGCAGGACGAAGCTGAGCAGTTTTTTGAACAACTGGTGGCATTGCCTGGCTTTTTAGCAGAAGAGGATGCCAGCCTGAATCTGACGGACAATTCTGGTCGGCCTTTGCGACAGGGCTATGTGGATGTAAGCCTGGGGATAAATCAGTATGGCAGGGCATCGAATGTGCAATCACTGGCGGTAGAGCCGCCAGATGCCGCAAGGGCCAGCTCAGAGGTTGTGCGCATGGCGCGGGGAATGAACTTCAGGCCCCGCCTGGAGGATGGAGATCCGATTGAAGTTAAAGAAGCCAGGCTCAGGTTTCCTTTCTGGTACTGATTGAGGTTTTGATCAATCGGGCTTTATTGATTGATCAGGGTACTGACTTGGACGAGCCTAACGGTGATTCAGGTGCACAGCATCAGCTGTGCGATAAAACTGTACGAAATCCGGTCTGGAAGGCGAATAGATGGCGAAGTCAGTTGTCTGAATATGTATGGCTTGACAAAATGTTGTTCCGGGGAATTCATTATGAAAATGCCAGTTGTAAAACAATTGCTTGGACTCAGTGCTCTGGCGCTGGTGCTGGCTGGTTGCGAATCTACCAGCTCTTCACAGTCATCACAGTCCAGCATGCCGAGCATGCCAAGCTCCAGCTCATCGTCATCCTCGTCGAGCAGTTCGAGCAGCAGCTCCAGCTCCAGCAGTTCGAGCTCCAGCTCCAGCAGCCCCAGCTCCAGCAGCACTGCATCGTCGATGCCGTCCTCTTCTTCATCATCGCCATCGTCATCAAGTTCCAGCAGCATGCCTGGATCCCCTTCGAGCAGCTCCTCGCAGTCGGCGTCATTGCCAGGCAGTTCGTCGCCATCCAGTTCTTCACGGCAGTCAGGCTCGCAGTCGAGTTCACCACAGTCGAGCTCTCAACAGTCAAGTTCACAGCAATCGGGCTCGCAGCAATCGGGTTCGCA
>JBDNGQ010000201.1:0-10288 GCA_041689205.1 Pseudohongiellaceae bacterium
ATTTCTACCGGCAGAGATTCCTTTGACAATCGACTGTGCAACGGCTTCAGGCTGGGCCCAAAGGAAACCCTTTTTGATGTTCTGAGTCATCGGGGTATCGACAAATCCTGGTTTGATATCGATCACATGGACATGGTGGGGATGCAGGGCGCCACGCAGACCGGCAAGATAATGGGACACCGCACTCTTAGCCGAGCCATAGATATAGTTCGACTGTCGTCCACGATCGCCAGCGACTGATGTGATTACCGCCAGGCAGCCATGCTCCTGCTTAATCATTTGCTCGGATAAAATGGTTAACAGCGAGATGACGCTTAAGGCATTGGTATTAAATTCATGCTGGATTTGTTCAAAGTCATGTTCTGCGCGGGTCTGGTCCGGCAGGCTGCCGTGACAGATCAGGACCAGATCTATTTTTCCCAGAGTCTGCACGGCCTGAGCTATCGCCTGCTGATGAAGTTCAAAATCGTTGACGTCCAGCAGCGCAAAATCAACAGAGCCCGCGCCGCGCACTTCGAGGTCTTTTTTCTGTTCCTGCAACGCCGTTTCATTGCGCGCCAGCAGATAAATCCGGTCTTGCCGTTCGGCATAAATTCGGGCCAGTGCTTTCGCGATAGCTGAGTTGGCACCGATAATAAGGATGGTCTGCAAAATCCACTTCCTGTTTTTTAGTTGTGTTTGTGATTGTGAACGTTGCTGATCAAATTCCCAGACGCTGTGATTGCAGGGAGGTGAACACGCCGGTGGCGCCAATTTTTTCACGCACAGTGGCAAACTCCTGCCAGCGTGGATAGCTGTTTTTAAAGACAGTCTCACTCATGCGTGCATCCTTGGCCAGGTACAGTCGTCCACCATATTGCAACACAATGGCGTCCAGATGCGCGAGTAAAGGTAGCAGATCAGCTTCATATTTAAAATCCAGTGTCAGCGTGTAGCCGGCGGTCGGGAATGACAGCAGATTGGCATTGGTTTCGCCAAATTTTTTCAGCACCGATAAAAACGAACCCTTTCCTGCCGCTGTTATCCGGCTGAGTACTTCGTGAATGCCCTGATAAGCTGTCTCCGGCGGCAGTACAAACTGGTACTGCACAAAGCCTCGGCTGCCATAGAGTCGGTTCCAGTTGCTGATACTGTCCAACGGGAAGAAATACTTCTTATAGTGGATGCGGCTGCTGCTGCCCGGCTGGCCTGCCGCTTTATAGTACAAACGATTGAAAAGCCGCATGCTGTAACGATTCAGCAGCATCGCCGGGGTGGTAAAGGGCACGTTCAGCGCGGTATTGCCTCCTTTGCTGCGTTCATCGCGTCCAGCATCGGGGCAGTGTTCACCCAGGAACAGCAGGGCTCGCCCAAGTTCCTCTCCCTGTGCCATGCAATCGAGCCAGGCTACTGAGTAGTGGGCGGAATTATGGGCTTCAATCTGATCAAAACACTCTTGCAGATTGTGGGTTTTGATACTCTGCTGGTTCACAAATGCGCTGCTGATGCGGCGCAGTTGCAGGGTGGCATCAGTAACAACACCGGTCAGCCCCATGCCGCCACAGGTGGCATGATAGATGTCAGAATTCTCAGACTCTGAGCAATTGATCACGTCGCCGGAGGCCAGCAGCAGCCGCAGGGAGACAATATGGCGACTGAAACAACCATCAAGATGGTGGTTTTTGCCATGCACATCACTGGCTATGGCGCCGCCCACGGTGACGAAGCGTGTGCCGGGTACTACCGGAAGGAACCAGCCACGCGTTGCGAAATTATCAAGTATGGTGCCAAGACTGATGCCGGCGTTACAGCAAAGCACACCGTCTTTGTCGTCGAAGCTGATGAAGTTATCGAGATGCCTGGTCTGGATGACATTTTTTGCCAGCGAGCTGTCACCGTAGCTGCGCCCAAGGCCTCTGCTGATACCTTGAAAAGATTCAGCGGCAGTGTTCTTGAAATGATTGCTGAGCTCAGCAGTATTGCGCGGTGAGAGAATAGTGGCCTGCATGCTGGGATAGCGTCCCCAGCCGCTGATTTTGTCCGTGTGCTTAATCACGGGGCGGAATCTCCTTTAACTCAACGTATTGTCACTATGATTCAACAGGCTAAGGAGTATATAACGTGACACTGATGTTTACATTCCCGCTGACCTGCTTAGAATCGCCGGCACGCTTCTTTTCTGATGGACATGAACATGCTTAATTTTATAAAAACGATTGCCCGCGATGCAGGTGCGCTGATTGTGCGAGAACGCAGCAGCTTCACCAGCGACTTTAAAGCCAACTCGGAGCTGGTCACCAGTGCGGACCTGAGTGCCGACCGGTTTATCTGTGCAGCAATCCGTGCACGCTTTCCCGATCATATTATTCTGGCTGAGGAGTCCGCGCCGGACATCAGTCGCCTGCACAAAACCGATCGCCCGGTCTGGATAATCGATCCGATTGATGGCACCGTCAATTACGCGCATGGCCACTATCAGGTGGCGATATCGATCGCCTATGTTGAGGATGGTGATATCCACAGCGGCGTGGTTTACAACCCCTTCCTTGATGAGCTGTTCAGCGCACAGCGCGAAGTCGGCGCCTGGTTAAACGATGAGCCGGTGCGGGTGGGTGGGCAGACTGATTTACGTCGCTGTCTTATTGCTACTGGCTTTCCCTACGCGAAAGATAATCTCGCACCGTTAATAAGACGCCTGGCACTGATTCTGGAGAATTGCGCGGATGTGCGCCGGCTGGGTTCTGCCGCACTCGATATCTGCTGGGTAGCGATGGGCCGGCTTGACGGCTATTACGAGACGTTGAGTGTCTGGGATTTCGCGGCGGCTCAGCTTATAGCCAGAGAAGCCGGTGCCACCTGCGGCCATTTCCAAGAAGTGCCTGCTGGTGTCAACCCGGTATTCCATAATGAAAATATTCTTATCGCTAACCCGGTGTTGTTCCCGCAGCTGAGGAAGTTGTTGCAGGCGGCAGACGTGTAGCCGCCAGCGAAACTGGGCACATGAGAATCCGTTGCTTATTCATAGCGCAGAGACAACACCGGATCAGAGCTTGCTGTGCGGTAGCATTGCAGCGCAACCGTCAGCACGGCAATCAGCACTGTGCCCAGGGTCACCAGCAAATAGGCCGTCAATGGCAATTCTGCTCGTGATGAGTACTGCGCGAAGAAATAATCCACGGCAAAGTATCCGCCCACGATAGCCAGCACACAGGCAATCAACACAGGTTTCACAAAATCCCAGGTCAACAAACCGATGATCGATGCTGAACTGGCACCCAGCACTTTACGCACACCGACTTCTTTGGTGCGCCGCTGCGTGGAATAAAATGCCAGTGCGTACAATCCCAGTGCAGCAATACTGATCGTAATAATAGCCGCGAACAAAGAAGCCATACTGATGCCATTGGTGTCTTCGTAGATTAGTTGCTCGTAGGTTTGTTCGTAGAAGGTGCGATTGATCGGCACATCCGGACGATGCACCGCCCAGACGCTATCGATATGCGCCAGTGCTTCCGTTTGCCGGGCCGGGTCAATACGCACCAGCAGGGAGCGTGCCGGGCCATCCACGGCACGCAGAATACTGGTAGAGCGCAGCACATCCTCCATGCCTCCTGCCAGCCGGAAATCACTGATGACACCCACAACACGCACCCGCAGATCATTGATCAATAACTCCTGATCCAGTGCCTCCTCCGGTGTGCCAAATCCGAAATTCGACACGGCGTATTCCGTGATGATGGCACCATAGGCATGATCTTCGACCGGCGGCTGTCCAGGAACTATATAATCGACCATGAAATCACGCGAGAAATTGCGACCTGCCAGCAACTGAAATTGCATGGTGTCCAGGTAGAACTCATCAACGCTGTAATGACTCACGGGACGCAAATCCTCGTTTGGCCACTCCGGGCGTCGGGCTGGATTGTAGCCACCGGTGCTGGGCGGAGGCACCTGTGCTCGGGCCACGTTGATGATGGCGGGATTATCACGCAACTCGTTTACCAGTGCTTCGTAATTGAACTCATCCGGTGTGCGTGGATTGTAGCGACTGTCCAGCACAACCAGATTGCTGCGATTGAATCCCAGTTCCATGTCGCTCAAGTGATTGATCTGTACCGTAATGCCAACAGCCAGAATCACCAGCGCTGTCGCCAGTGAAAACTGTAAAACCGTGATGGCTGAGCGCACGTATCGACTCAGTTTGCCCTTGCTCGACAAGCCCTTGATCATCAGCACCGCCTCAAAACGCGACAAGGTCAAGGCAGGCACCAGGCCGGACAACAAGCCCGTGAGCAACACAAACAGTACCAGCCAGATAAGTGTGCTGCTCTGCAACAACAGCGCAGCAGTGAATCCGGTTGCCGTCAGCGCGGTATACACAGGAATGGCCAGATACACCAGCGGCAATGACACCAGCAACGCAATCAGTGTCAGCAGCACGGACTCGAACAGGAATTGCGTAATAATCTGCGCCCGGTTGGCGCCCAGCGTTTTGCGTACGCCAATTTCCTTGCCACGCTGCTGCGCCTGCGACAGTGACAGGTTGCCGAAATTTATGCAGGAGGTGAGCAGAATCAGCATGGCAAAGATGACCAGCCCGGTAAGTACCTGCACACGATTACTGCCACTTGCGCTGAACGACGCTTGCCGAGGCGACAGATAAATATCAGCCAGCGGTTCCAGTTCCAGACTGATATCAATCTGAGTGACGAAATCACGCTGCTGCTCGGGCACATTGCGTTGCACGAAATTTGCCAGATCCTTATTAATGGCATCGGCAGAGGCAGAACCGGGGAGCCGCACATAGGCACGTGTCCCATTAAAGCCTGCCCAGACCCCGCTGTTCATGAACTGTTGCCCAAACATCTGCTGACCCGTGGCAATCGCAATCATTGCAGGCAACTGAATATGCGTATTGCCTGGCATGTCACGAATCACACCTGTCACGCGTAAATCCAGCAGATTGTCCATGCGTAACACCTGTCCAATTGGATCGGTATCGCCAAAGTATTTTCGTGCAGTAGTCTGGTCCAAAACCACGGTGTTGGTATCCGTCAGCGCCGTCTGCGGATCACCCTGCAGGAAGTCCAACGAGAACAGCTCAATGATCTGTGGATCTACCCATAAAAACACGTTGCTGGCGGCCTCTTCTCCGCGGGAGAACATGCCATTACCTTCCAGAATGCGTACGGAAAGATCAATCTGCTGATAATCCTGCACCAGTGGCGGTACGTAAGCATCGGAAACGATACCGGTGTGCAGTCGCTGATCCGTTGTGAAGCTGGTTACCAGACGGTAGATGTTCTGCCAGTCAGGTATGTGTTTGTCATAACTATAGGAGTATTGCACATGCATGATCACCAGAATGGAACACACCAGACCCAGGGTCAGGCTGAGTATCTTGATGGCAGTGAATGCGGGTTGTTTACGCAGATTGCGCAGTGCTGTCAGAAAATAATTGGTATACATGGCACTCTCTTTTAACTCCGATGGCTATTAACTTCGATCGCTTTGAACTCTGATTGTCGATTAATTGGGTTACAACAGGGCTTCAGTTGAAACTTGCGCGTCAGAATCGACAATGGCGCCATCAAGCAGGCGCACAATACGCGAGCCGTAAGTCGCGTAGTGTTCCGAATGCGTCACCATGATTACTGTGGTGCCCTCGTGGTTGAGGGTTTTGAGCAGGCCCATGACTTCATCGCCGTTGGCAGTGTCCAGGTTACCGGTTGGTTCATCGGCCAGCAGCAGGTGCGGTTTGCCAACAATGGCGCGGGCGATGGCCACACGTTGCTGTTGACCGCCAGAGAGCTGTTGTGGGTAATGGCCAGCACGATGGTCGATGGCGACACGCTGGAGAACTTCAGCAACGCGCTGTTTACGTTCGGCTGCGGGAACCTTCTGATACAACAGCGCCAGGTCCACATTCTGCTGCACAGTAAGCTCATCTATCAGATTGAAACTCTGAAAGATGACGCCAATATTGTTCTTGCGCACATTGGCACGCTGGGTTTCGTTGTAACGAGCCAGTTCTTCCTCATTGAAATAGTATTTACCGCTGCTGGGTGTATCGAGCAGACCAATGATATTAAGTAAAGTGGATTTACCACAGCCGGAAGGACCCATGATAGACAGAAACTCGCCCTCCTTGACCTCCATATTGATACTGTTCAACGCAGTAGTTTCAATCTCATCGGTTCGATGAACTTTGCACAGCGATTCCAGTCTGATCATTGCATTGCACTCCTGTTTTTCCTTTGCGGTTTTCGTTATTTGACTTTCCCTGATGACGGCCTTGCTTGCTCGTTCTGGCAACGTCAGATCAGTCTGTCAGTTGAATTCTTTGCATATCGCGCATTTGTCCATAGCTGGAAGTAATCACTCTATCACCCGCCTCCAAGCCTTCGCGGACCTCGATGAAGCGATTATTACGGCGACCTGTACGGATATCCCGACGTGTGGCAGAGCGTCCATCAGCGTCCAGCACAAACGCCCAATTACCGCCGGTATCCTGCACAAATCCGCCGATGGGCAGCAACAGGGTTTCCGCGGGATTGCCAAGGGTGAGATCCAGTTGCAGAGTCTGACCACGACGCAGGTTATCGGGTGACAGCCCGCTAAAAATCAGGTCAACCGTAAACGTGCCATTGGTAATTTCGGGATAGACTTTCAAGACACTGGCCTCATACGCCTGACCAGCCAATACAAAGCGTGCGGTCTGGCCCGGTGCAACCCGGGTCACGTAAAACTCATCCACCTGCGCCACAATCTTGTACTGCGCAACAACATCAATCTGACCCAGGCGCTGACCACGCACTTTGTTCTCGCCAATCTCTGCCACCAATGAAGTCAGTTGTCCGGCAATAGGGGAGCGCACCAACAGATTCTCGAAGCTGCTCTGTGCCAGGGTCAGATTCTCTTCCAGCTTGGCATTCTGGTCGGCAATCTGCAGCATGCGCTCTTCACGAATCTTGTTTTCCAGCACTTGCCGTGCTCGTGTATTGGCACGTACGAGACGCTGGTAGGTCAGTTCGTCCTCGATTGCTTCTATTTGTTCGCGGGAAACAAAATTATCGTCAACGAGGCGGTCGGAGCGGGCTTTCTGGCGCTCCAACGTGATAATCCGGTACTCGATATCGATAAGCTGACGCTCAGTGCTGAGTTTGGTTGTTTCAAGACTGTTGGAAATATTGCTCAGATTGTTCAACTGTTCCGTAATAGAGGTGTCGTTGCGGGCAACATTCAGGCGCAGATCTGTATTACTCAATTGCAGCAACGGCTGCCCCGCCTCCACATAGCTGCCTTCCTCCACAAATTTTTCTTCGATGACGCCACCATCTACCGCATCCAGAAAGACACTGTTGAAGGGCTGGATGGTGCCACGAATAGGCGTGATATCCTCGAAGGCGCCGAAGCTCACCGAGGAAATAATCAATTGATCGGCAGGCGCGCGGTACGTGCGGATACTGGCATCCGCCCACCATTGATACATAGCCCACAGCAAGCCTGCCGCAACAGCTGCTGCCAATCCCCACTGCCACAGTGGTCGTCTCTGCTTAGTAATAACCTTATCCATTGCCACGCGTTGACCTTCCGTTCTGATTCAAAAAAGTGTGCAAAGGAGCCTGAACAGTTGTGTTTTCTCTGTCCAGCTACTTGTTGAAAAAATCATGCCTGAGGAAATAAAGATGCCCCATGCATTGCTGTGCTCCTACTCATAACGCAACGTCATTGCCGGTCTCACGCGCGCGCTTTTCCAGCTTTGCGAGACTACTGCCGCTACCGCTATCAGTACCGATAGCAGAAAGCTGATCAGGAAAGGCATGATGGTAATCTCCGTGCGCGCAGAGAACAGACTGATATAAACACTGGCAATCACATAACCCAATGGCCAGGCGATGGCGTTCGCGATAATCACCGGCTTGGCAAAATCGAACAACAGCATAGCCAGCAGGCGATTGCTGCTGGCTCCCATGACTTTGCGGATGCCGACTTCCTTTTGACGAATATTGGTGATGAAAGTTGCATTGCCCAACAATCCGATGCTGGCGATCAGGAAACCAACTACTGAGAGTCCGCCAATTGCCGACCCCATGGCCAGAAACAATTGATAGGTTTCGTAGAACAACTCGTCTGCAAAAACGCGTTTTATGGGTGTATCAGGAATCAGGCGTTGCCAGACTTCCTCGATGTGCACCAAGGTCTCCGCGATATTGTTTTTAGCAATACGGATGATGAGAAACGTTGCGTTGTCCGGCCGCAAGGTATACATATCCCCACCGACACCAAACCTGGAATAGTCGACGAACTGGAATTTCTGCTTGCCGACGATACCCACGACTGTCTGTTCCACAACGAAAGCCTGCTCTGTTCCCCGCTGGCTGATATGGCGGTACACGGATTGCCCCAATGCCTCTTCTGCGCTGGCGAATCCCAACGTTCGCACGGCGACAGTATCCAGAATCAGGGCGTAGGGTCCTCCGCGCTGAACCAGCTCTGACGATGGTGGCAACTCATCAGCGCTGCGCTCGCGAGCGAATCCACGTCCAGCTACTTGCGGGATATCCAGTGTTTCTGCGAAGTCATAGCCGACATAGTGATTGACGAGATCAATTGTCGTAGCGTTGATGTCCGGTTCACGGGAGACACTGATTGGCGACATCCCCAGTTGCCAGGGTTGTTGATCAATCCGCGTTGTAGACAACACACCGGCATGGCGTTGCAGTTCGTTGATCAGCAGATCTGCATCGAGATCCAGTGTATCCAGGGGGACAGATATAACAATTTTTGGATCCGCCACATTGCCATCCAGTTGCGCCGTCATGGTCGCGTTCTGATTGAACATGACAATGGCCAGAATCATCAGGGTGCCTGATATCAGGAATTGAGTTCCCACCATCAGGGAGCGCAGACTACCGGAGTAACCACTGGAACCCTTGGGGCGCATCAAAGTCACCAGGCGAACAGTCGCCGTACGCACTGCCGGATACAACCCGGCGATCATGACAATGACGGCAATGACCACGAGCAGAGTGCTCCACAGAGAAGGACTCAGCAGCAGCGCGGGCCCTGCCCCTGAATATCCGGCATTCTCGATGCTGCTCAATAAAACGGTGAACCCCAACAACGTGATGAGCAAAGCCAGACCAACAAAGAGCAGACTTTCATAACAGTACTGCACAATCAACAAGCCACGTTTGGCGCCCAGAATTTTCTGCACCGCAATTTCCTGGCTGCGCAAAGAAAGCTGCGCGATCACCAGATTCGAATAATTCAGGCAGCCAATCAGCAACACCAGCGCACCGGCCACCTGCAGAATGGAAACAATATTGAATCCTTGCGTGAAGATGGCGAGCATCGAAGTAATCAAGCGATTGACCGGTTGCAGCCCATAGGTCATGACGTCGGAATGCGGCGGGGGAATAGTGGTAGTGACGAATTCCTGCAAACGCTCATCGAACTGCGCCGTGTTGACCAGCGTACCCTTCGGGAATTGCAGATACACATAATAGGACTGATTGTCCCACTGGTCAGTTAACGGATCCAGGCTGCCAGCGGTAGCCCCTGTCTCAAAGAGAATGTCATAGACTTCGCTGGGCACGAATATATCGGTGCGAAACAGGGGAATGCTCGAATCCAGATGGGTGGGGAAGTCAAACTCATCCACCACACCAGCGATGGAGACAACGTGCTGATTGTTCAATGTTGCAATCTGACCCACAACATCCGTGGACCCAAAGCGGCGCATAGCGGCATCCCTGGTGATCAACATGGAGTTTGGTGGCAGACTGGCGCTGCTGGCTGTGCCGTGGAGCAATGGTATTGGGAAAATATCGAAGAACTCGGCATCGACATAGCGCACGGCAAAGGAGTCGGTTCTCCCACTGAAGGTGATATCCGTATTGGTCGACATAGTCGTGCGCACAACATGCTGCAGCTCAGGAAACGCAGCCTTCAGATAACGGGCTGCCGGTTCGTGAACGATCGGAAAGTTATCGAACGGTGCTTCGGGTGCGGTAGCGATCTGCAGAATATTGTAGATGTTGCCTGAATTGGGGAAGTCCTGATCGAAACTGTCCACATAATCCGCCAGCAGCCCCGCTGTAATGAAACAGAAAAATCCGAACACCAGACTGATCAGGCTGATCAATGAATGCATCTTGAAACGCAGAAAGGCCTTGAGTGCCATTTTGGTGAAGTGGGTCAGCATATTGTTGCTCCCGTTGCCATGCTCCTCAACCAGGCGTTGTTCATTGTGCCTCTCCCAGCATCCTTCCTTCGAGCCTGGCATCAATCCTGGTATCAACTC
>JBDNGQ010000202.1:0-5503 GCA_041689205.1 Pseudohongiellaceae bacterium
AGCGATCTGCCAGGAACCGGTTCTGTGTAATATCACTGCCAGAGCAGAAACTCCGACAAGCACCACCAGGTGGGTCATGTCGCCGACCACAGCCCAGCCAACGGCAGGCAATAATGCCCAGACCAGTACTTTTGCACCTTCCTGCCAACCGTGGCGCAAAATCACCAAAGCTACCAGCGCGGGGCTGAGCACCGTATTAATAAACGGTATCAACCCGGTGATAAAAGTTGCCAGGATCGCCTGTCGGCGCCCTCTCATCGCGTATTCAGCCAGACCACGCATAATGCTACCGTGCCCGCAGGCTTTGCTGCTGCCGATTAAACCGACAGCAGTTTACAATCAAGCTGTATGGCTATCCGTGTAAGGAATCAATGCCAGATGACGTGCTCTTTTAACGGCTGTTGCCAACTGACGCTGGTAACGTGCCTTGGTGCCAGTAATACGGCTGGGCACAATTTTACCGGTTTCAGAGATGTACGCCTTCAGCGTCTCCAGGTCTTTGTAATCTATTTCTTTGGTGCCTTCAGCAGTAAATTTACAAAATTTACGCCTGCGGAAAAATCGAGACATAATCACTTTCCTTCAAATTCTGTTACGTTAAGTTGCGAGTCGCGAATCAGTCTTTAGAATCAGAATCGTCATCATCGTCGTCGGAATCATTGAGACCGTCGAGTGACTGTTCGTCAAAATCTTCGTCTGCGCCGTCACTGTCCGCGGCATCGCTGGAAGCACTTTCTCTGGCAGCCTGACGTTCAGCGGCATCTTCTTCCAGCTTACGCTTCTGCTCAGCACGGACACGACGCTCACGGCTTTCGCGCTCGCCTTTCAGAATCAGTGATTCTTCAGTTACGGCTTCGTCCTGTTTGATAACAAGGTTACGCAGAATGGCGTCGTTGTAACGGAACAGAGTGGTGATCTCTGCAAGTACATCACTGCCAACCTCTACGTTCATGAGGATGTAGTGAGCTTTGTGGATTTTGTTGATTGGGTAAGCGAGTTGACGGCGGCCCCAGTCTTCCATGCGGTGAATAGCACCACCACTTTCGGTAATCATCTGGGTGTAACGTTCTACCATGGCGGGCACTTGATCACTTTGATCGGGGTGCACCAAAAATACTACTTCGTAGTGTCTCATAGAGACTCCTTCCGGGTTAAGTCTTCCGTCGGGCAGCGTGGTTGAGGGCCTCGGTGCGCGGTAAGACAAGGAGTTAAGGGGGAGTTCCCCAAAAATTAAAGAGCGGGCATTTTAGAGAAGATGGCGGGTGGATGCAAATGCTTTTTTTGCAGCATCGGGGGCTGGTGCTTAGGTGCGATAGATGCACAGCGCTCTGTAGGCCGATCGGAGCTGGGGAATCTTCTGTGCAGGACACGCCCGTGAATACGTCCCTGTCCGCCATCCAGGGCACAGCGCTCTGTAGGCCGATCGGAGCTGGGGAATCTCCTGTGCGGTACACGCCCGTGAATACGTCCCTGTAGGGCTCGGCGCCCGCCATCCCTGGCGGACGACGGTCCTGAACAGAAGATTCCCCAACTCCGCTCTGACTTCCCCCCCCCGGCTTCGCTCTGGCTTTCCGCCAACTCCGCTCTGACTTCCCCCCGGCTCCGCTCTGGCTTTCCGCCAGCTCCGACTTGACTTAAGCGTGTGGGCTGCTGGTCTGCGCTTTTCTTTGGCGGACGGCTTCGTAGAGGCAGATGCCGGTGGCTACGGAGACGTTGAGGCTGCTGAGTTTGCCGGCCATGGGGATGGAGAGCAGGTAGTCGCAGTGTTCGCGGGTGAGGCGGCGCAGGCCTTTGCCTTCGGAGCCCATGACGATGGCGGTGGGTGGGGTGAAGTCGATGGCGTAGAGGCTTTGTTCGGTTTCACCGGCGGCGCCGGTAATCCAGATGCCGCGTTGTTTGAGTTCGGCCAGGGTGCGGCTGAGATTGGTGACGGCGATGATGTTGACGGTTTCGGCGGCGCCGCTGGCGACTTTGCGCACGGTCATGTTGAGCGGGGCGGATTTGTCTTTGGGCAGAATGACGGCGTCTATGCCAGCGGCATCGGCGGTGCGCAGGCAGGCGCCGAGATTATGGGGGTCGGTGATTTCGTCGAGCACCAGCAGCAAAGCGGGATGCTGCAGCTTCTCGAGCATGGCGTACAGAAAGCGTTCGTCTTTGACGCCGGTGCCGATTGGGCAGGATGCGGCAACGCCCTGGTGAACTGGAGGTTTTGGCCGCCCCTGGGCATTGCCTTTGCCGGAAGGGGTGATGCGTTTTTCCAGATCGCGTTTTTCCAGTGCTTTCCAGGTAATACCAAGTTCGGTGGCGAGAGTTTTGATCTCTTTGATGCGCTCGTCGTCACGGTCTTGCTGAATCAGCAGTTCGAGGATTTCCTGGGGGTGTTGTTTGAGCAATTCGGTGACGGTGTGGATGCCGACTATCCATTCTTTTTCTGACACGGGTTTCTCTTCTTTGAGGTCGTAAAGTCTTTCGTGATTATGGGGCGGAGCCTGGGGTGGGGCCTAAGGTTGAGCTTAGGTTGGAGCCTAGGGTGGAGCCCAAGGTGGACCGGATGCCTGTAGCCAGGTATGTGACTCAAAGTAAACCCGTCCGTGGGGGCTCCTCGCCAGCATCCATGCTGACGGCGGTCACATCACTGGCCACCAACACCCGGCCTTCTGGATTTGTGCCGTCTTCCGTTATATGCCGTTTATCTACTGCTCTTAGTGTTCTGTTGCAGATCCGTTCGATTCGATCCGCGCAGTTCGTCGCTGGCTCAGGTTTTCGGGTCTGTGGGTTTGCGGCGGCTGCGGGTTCGGGTTCGGGTGCCTGCGGGTTTGGCGGAGGTGGCGGCTTTGCCGGATGGTTGCACGCCTTTGCCTGCGGCTTTAACGGATCCCTTTGCTGCGCCTTTTTCCGGGCCCCGTGCGGCACCCTTTGCTGCTTCTGCGCCTTTTCCCGTGCCTTTTCCTGCGCCTTTTTCCGCGCCCCGTGCTGCCCCGCTGGCATCTCCCTTGCGAGGGCTCTTGTCAGAACCTTTGCTGCCTGAACCCTTAGTGCCTGAACCTTTGGCGCCCGGCCCTTTACCGCCTGAACGGGAACCTTTGCCGCCAGGACCTTTATCAGAAGGACCTTTATCAGAAGAACCTTTGCGGGAAACGCCAGCGCCTTTTTTGCCAGCCCCTTTACCGTTGGATGCGACATCGTCGGCCATGTGCAGGTCGATTTTGCGATCGTCCAGATCTACGCGCACAACCTTAACGCGTACAGAGTCCCCCATACGATAAGTGAGGCCGCTGTGTTCGCCGCGCAGGGATTGATGCACCGGGTCGAACTGATAGTAGTCATTTCTAAGGGCGGTGATATGCACCAAACCTTCAACGTAAATATCGCTGAGCTCAACGAACAGACCGAAACCGGTCACGCTGGTCACGGTGCCGGCGAATTCATCACCAACACGGTCCTGCACATACTCGCACTTCAGCCAGTCGGTCACATCGTAGCTGGCACCGTCAGCGCGGCGCTCAGTCATTGAACAGATCTCGCCGAAGGACTGCATATCACTCATCTGATACGGATAGACCTCTTTCATCGAAACAGGCTTGGCATCCGGCACCTTACGCACATGTTTACTCTGCTTCGGATTACGGATCAGGAAACGCAGCGCACGGTGCACCAGCAGGTCGGGATAACGACGGATCGGCGAGGTGAAATGAGTATAGGCCGCGAAGCCAAGACCAAAGTGGCCAATGTTCTCCGCCTGATACACAGCCTGCAGCATCGAGCGCACCAGCATGACCTGAATCATATGCGCATCCGGCCGGTCGGCAACTTTCTGCAGCACCCGCTGGTAATCTTTAGGTTCCGGCTTGCCACGCGAAAGTACCAGGCCTATTTCTTTAAGGAAGGTGCGCAGATTTTCCATCTTGTCCATGTTCGGACCTTCATGCACGCGATACAGCACCGGCAACTTGGACGACTCAAGAAACTCTGCGGTACACACGTTAGCAGCCAGCATGCACTCTTCAATAAGGCGATGCGCATCGTTACGAATAACCGGCACGATCTCTGCAATCTTGCGGGTTTCGCCAAACACAATACGGGTTTCGGTGCTGGCAAAATCCAGCGCGCCGGCCGCTTCCCGAGCTTTAGCCAGTTTCTTGTAGAGCTCATAAAGCGATTCAAGATGCGGCATCAGATCGGCATGACGTTTACGCAGCCGCTCCTGCGAACGCTGCTTAGTTACCGTTACCTGCTCCTCCAGCATCTCCGAAGCTTCGGTGTAGGTAAGCCGCGCATGCGAATGGATAACGCTCTCATAGAAGAAATAGTCCTGGCGCTTGCCGTGCTTGTTCATGTGCATCTCGCACACCATCACCAGACGATCAACCGCAGGCTTCAGCGAGCACAGCCCATTCGAGAGCACTTCCGGCAGCATCGGAATAACGTGGCCAGGGAAATACACAGAGTTACCGCGATTCTGCGCTTCTTTATCGAGCGGGGAATTGGGCGCGACATAATGCGAGACATCCGCGATGGCGACATAGAGTTTATAGCCACCGGATGACTGCGGCTCACAGAAAACCGCGTCGTCGAAATCCTTGGCATCTTCACCGTCGATGGTGACAAAGGGCAGATGACGCAAGTCGATGCGTTTAGCAGAATCCGCTTCAGCAACATGTTCGCTCAGGCCCTTCACCGTCTGCGTCACTTCACGCGGCCACTTGAACGGAATGTCGTGGCTGCGCACAGCGACATCTATTTCCATACCCGGCGTCATATGATCGCCCAGTATCTCGACAATTTTTGCAATCGCCTTGCGACGATTGGTCGGGTAAGACGTGATCTCAGCAACGACAAACTGGCCGTCCGCCGCGCCACGGCTTTCACCTTCGGGAATGATCAACTCCTGGCTGTTGCGACGGTTATCCGGCACCAGCACACCAACGCCCTGCTCCCAGTAATAGCGCCCAACCACCTGCTTGCAGCGGCGCTCCAGCACCTCCACGATCATACCCTCGCGGCGGCCGCGACGATCCACACCGGAAACCCGCGCCAGCACAATATCGCCATCAAACACTTTCTGCATTTCAGCCGGCCCCAGGAACAAATCGCCGGAACCATCCTGTGGAATAAAGAAACCGTAGCCTTCCTTGCTGCCCTGCACGCGGCCTTTGCCCATCTCCATGCGATCGACCAGACCATAGACGCCACGGCGATTGCCGATCAGTTGCCCGTCACGGCTCATCGCGATCAGGCGACGGCGCAAAGCCTCGGTCTGATCATAGGATTCCAAACCCAGCTGCTTGCACAAATCGGGATGACTGACCGGCTGGCCGGTTTTAGCCATGTAATCGAGGATGAATTCTCGGCTGGGGATGGGGTTATCGTAGTTCTCAGCCTCTCGGCCTGCGAAGGGATCGTGAATTGTCTTGCCGGTCTCAAGAACAGGAGCAGCCTCGGGCTGTTCCTTCTTTTTCCGTGTCATAAATTGCCAAAATGCCATAAACAGCCTGAATTGAAT
>JBDNGQ010000203.1:0-3526 GCA_041689205.1 Pseudohongiellaceae bacterium
CTCCTCGCAGTCGGCGTCATTGCCAGGCAGTTCGTCGCCATCCAGTTCTTCACGGCAGTCAGGCTCGCAGTCGAGTTCACCACAGTCGAGCTCTCAACAGTCAAGTTCACAGCAATCGGGCTCGCAGCAATCGGGTTCGCAACAGTCAGGTTCGCAGCAGTCGGGCTCCCAGCCATCCAGTCGCAGTACCGCCAGTCAGAACGGCTCACAGTCTGGCAGTGAGGGCAGCACTGCGGGTTCCCAGCAAGGCGAGTTTGGCCGTGCTGGCAGCTATACACTCGATAATCTGCCCGGCCTTAATGGTGCAAGCAGCGGTGACGCTGGCACGGACACGGCATCAACTGCAGGCGGAGCTGCTGATGGCAGCGGCCAGGCCGACGGTAGCGACGGTAGCGACGGTAACGGTACTTCCGCAGACGATGGTTCTGCCAGTGGTGCTTTGGCGGGCAACGAGCCGGGCGCTCAATCTGGCGCTCAAGGCAGTCAGTCAGGCGCCCGGTCGGGCAGCCAATCAGGAACTGGCGGCACAGCCACTGGCAGTGCCGGCAGCACCGCCAGCAATAGAGCAGGCAGCGCGCCGGGTGGAGTATTAACCGGGGCTGAGCAGGTTGCTGTGCTTGATGGTGCGCTCAATGCCGGTTATGGCGTGTTCGACGGTCTCATTCTGGCGGAACGTTCACGCGCCCAGGCGCAGAGTGATGCCGTAGGTAATGATCCAGCAGGCTTGAACAGCGGCGGTGCTGGCGGAGATGGTGGGGCCGGTGGCGGTGGTCAGCCAATAATTATAGCCAGCAGTCAGAGTGGGGTCAGTGGTGGTCCCTCCGGCGCTGGCGCAACGGCTGCGGGCAGAACTGGCACAGGCATTGGTGGCAATGGCAGTGAAGAGGAGACGTTTCCAGTTCCTGAAGACATTCCCAGCGGGCGTGACGATGATGTGGTCGCCAGGCAACTCAGGGAAGCCGCAATGCGCGAGCCCGATCCGGAGCTACGCGAAAAATTATGGGATGAGTATCGAAACTATACCGGTCTGAGTCGCCAGTAGCCGTTAAGGGCAACAGGCTCCTGACAGACTTCTTCAGGTATAAGTAGTCAATCTC
Organism: Pseudohongiellaceae bacterium; assembly: GCA_041689205.1. Classification (GTDB taxonomy): domain Bacteria; phylum Pseudomonadota; class Gammaproteobacteria; order Pseudomonadales; family Pseudohongiellaceae; genus JAVVEG01. The sequence continues at coordinate 1,098 of JBDNGQ010000203.1, forward strand.
CAGGGTGAAAGGGTGTCAATATGATTTCTACAAGATCAGGTTTCATGCGGTATTTTTTTCTTTTGCCGGCTGTCCTGCTCAGCCTTGCCGCATGTTCCACTACGTCTGTTAAAAGCACCGCATTTGTGCAAGTGGTGCAGGATTCCGAGCCAGTGCATGAAGACCAGTTGCTGGATATCGGTGTTACGGTATTTGATCCGGGCATTGATGAGATAGCTAAAAAAGAATTGGACCGCACTAATCTTGAGATTCGCCGCGCCGAATCACGCTATGTGCCGCATCTGCTGGCCGAAACCTTGGAGCGCTCTGGCAACTGGGGTGTGGTGCGTGTCATGCCAAACGATATCAGCACCTTCGACGTATTGTTAACCGGACAGATCCTGCTCTCCAATGGCGAGGCAATGATTTTGAAAGTCACTGCCAGCGACTCCACCGGCAACGTCTGGTACACCAAAGAATACGCCGAAAACATCAGTCAGTTCAGTTACGAGCAGACCCAGCGGCAGGCCAATGATCCTTTCCAGGTTATCTACAACAATATCGCCAACGACCTGCTGGAATACAGGAAAAAGAATTTCAAGCCTGCAGAGCTTTACAACATTCGCAATGTGACTGAATTACAGTTCGCGCGCAGTTTCGCCCCGGATATTTTTTCTGAATATCTGACTACCGACAATCGCGGCATCACCTCTGCAGTGCGGCTACCGGCAGATAATGATCCCTACCTGGCGCGGATGCATGAAATCCGTCAGCGCGATAATATGTTTGTTGATACCGTGCAGGATTACTACGCAACTTATGCCCGCGAAATGCGTGGTCCCTATGATTCCTGGCGGCAGCAGAGTTATCACGAAACATTGAGCGTACAGGAAATGGAACGTTCCGCTCGACGTCGGTTTATTCTCGGAACCGCTGCAATTGTCGGTGGTATTGCGGCAGCAACCAGCAGCAATGCTGCGGTGCGTACCGGCAGTATGGTGGGCGTCGGTGCCGGGGCTTATATGGTAAAAAGCGGCTTTGACCGCAGTTCAGAGGCGAAAATGCATATCGAGGCGTTGCGCGAGTTGGGTGAGTCATTGGAAACTGCCGTCGCTCCTAAAGTTATCGATCTGGAAGACCGGACCATCATGCTGAATGGTACGGTGGAAGAGCAGTACGCACAGTGGCGAGAAATTCTGGTAGAAATATATCGAAGTGAGACAGGTGAAATTTGAGCTCATTTTTAATTGATTGCTTGAAGGTGAGGTCAGTGAAGCATGGCTGAGCAGGATTTCGAAACCCCGTCTTCTGCAGGGAATGCTGCGACTGGGCCATCGGCCCCGGCCGGGATTCCCATGCTGGTTTGGGTGGCTTTTGGCGTGTTGCTGTTGTTGGCACTGGCGGTAATATTTGTATTGCCGCGCCTGGTTACTGAATACGAATTGCCGTTTACCCGTCGGGCAGAAGTGGATCCGGCCATCATTGTGCAGACTGCAAATGTCCCCCTGAATGCAGTATCTCCTTTTGACGAAGCGCAGCGCGCCCGCGAACGTAAAGAGGCTCAGGATGTACTGGCCAGCCTGCTGACGCTGCAGGCCGAGCTGAATGAAGTTGGCGTAGAGGTCTGGGCAGAAGAGGCTTATCAGTCGGCAGTAGAATTTGCCCGCCTCGGTGACGAGGGTTATCGCAGCCAGCAATTTGCGCTGGCCACCGAAAACTACCAACAGGCCGAGCAGATTTTCAGTGACTTGTCAGCGTCGATGCCTGCAGTTTTTAATCGTTATCTGGAAGAGGGCGAACTGGCACTGCAACAGGGCAGTGCGGACGCAGCCGAGCAGAGTTTCACCATCGCGCTGCAGATTGAAGCTGGCAGCGCTGCGGCCAGCACCGGTTTGCAGCGTGCGCAATCTCTTGAGGAAGTCGTGCGTCTGCTGCGCGAGGGCATGCGTCTGCAGGAGTCTGGCGAACTGCAACAGGCACAGACTCTGTTCCAGCAGGCCGTCACGCTTGATGGCGACCATGAGGGCAGCCGCGACGCACTGGCACAGGTTCGCAGCGCGATTGCTAATCAGGAATTTGCCGCGGTCATGTCACAGGGTTTTGCCGCCTTACAAAACAAACAGCCAGAACCGGCGATTGCGGCCTTCGAGCGTGCTCTGCGCATGCGACCCGGTTCACAGCAGGCTCAGGAGGCCTTGACTCAGACCAGAGATCAGCTGGCTATCAACCGCATTAATAACCACCAGCAGAGTGCCGCCGAACACGAGGCTGCTGAACAATGGCAACCGGCCGTGCAGGAGTATGATGCAGCACTGTCAGTCGACAGTAATCTGGTCTTCGCCATTCAAGGTAAAGACTACGCTCAGAAACGATTGCAGCTGGATATCTTATTGGAAGATGCACTTACCCGGCCCGAGCGTCTGGCCGAGCCCGCAGTCTATGAGCAGACC
>JBDNGQ010000204.1:0-7090 GCA_041689205.1 Pseudohongiellaceae bacterium
CCCCACCATGTCCATGTGATCGATATCAAACCAGGATTTGTCGATACCCCGATGACTCAGAACATCAAAAAGGGTTTCCTTTGGGCCCAGCCTGAAGCCGTTGCACAGTCGATTGTCAAAGGAATCTCTGCCGGTAGAAATACCATTTATGTACCCGGGTTCTGGCGCTACATCATGCTGATTATCGGCAGCATACCGGAGGCGTTGTTCAAGCGTTTAAAACTGTGATGGCAGAAGTACGCGCAGACACTTTATACGTTGACCTGGACGGCACGCTGACGTTGACCGATGTGCTGGTTGAAGCCTTTTTAGAACTGATCAAAACGAATCTGCTTTACGTTCTGGTGCTGCCATTCTGGCTGTTGCGCGGCAAAGCTTATATGAAGTATCAGATCATCCAGCGGGTCAGCCTGCGGGTTGACCTGCTGCCTTATAACCAGGAGCTGCTGAACTATCTGCGGCAGCGGAAACAGCAGGGCAGCAAACTGGTGCTGATTTCTGCCAGCACTCAGTCCATAGTCGAACAGATAGCCGAGCATCTGGCCCTGTTCGACGCGGCAATTGGCAGCAGCGTCAGTTCCAATTGCTCCGGCCATCGCAAGCTCGCACGCATTCGGGACTACAGTGGTGATGCGGCCTTCATCTACGCGGGCAATGCCGAGGTTGATCTGCAGGTCTGGCAGCAGGCGCAGGGCGCTATTCTGGTTAACAGCAGTGCTGCTTTGAAAAAAAGAGCAGCTGCCTGCACCGCGGTGATTGCAGTTTTTGATAATAAATACGGCGCCCTGTCCGGCATTATCAGTCGTTCAATCAAAGCCATGCGACCGCATCAGTGGTTAAAAAACACCCTCCTGTTTCTGCCCTTGATGCTGGCACATCAGGTCGACAATACCCAGTTGATCTGGCAGGCAGCCATCGCTTTTATCAGCTTCAGCCTGTGCTCATCGAGTGTCTATGTGCTCAATGATTTGCTCGATCTGTCAGCCGACCGCCAGCATCGCAGCAAGTGCCGGCGCCCATTTGCTGCCGGTGATCTGTCGCCAATGACTGGACTGCTGCTCAGTCCATTGCTGCTGGCACTTGCCTTTGGAATCGCGGCCCTGTTGCCATTTGAGTTTATGCTGATACTTGCGGTCTATTACCTGTGCACCGGTATGTACAGTTTTGTACTTAAAAAAATAGAACTGGTCGATGTCATCACCCTCGCCACTTTATACACGCTGCGAATCATTGCCGGCGCCGCTGCGGTTTCAGTCATTCCATCGTTCTGGCTGCTGGCCTTTTCGATGTTTTTATTTATGAGCCTTGCCATCGTAAAGCGCTATACCGAATTGAGCTATCTGCGCGAAAGCGGCATCACCCACAGCGCAGGCCGCGGTTATGTGGCGAAAGATCTGGATATGCTGGCGATATTTGGCTGCACCAGTGGTTTGATGTCGGTGATGGTGTTTGCTTTGTATATCAACAGCGATGGTATTCTTCAGCAGTATTCAGCCCCTGAAATCCTGTGGTTTATCTGCCCGCTGCTGCTGTATCTGGTCTGTCGCATCTGGCTGCTGGCCTTTCGCGGCGAGATTGAAGAGGATCCGATAATTTTTGCATTGACTGACGGTATCAGCCAGTCAGTTATCGCCGTTTGCATCGCGCTGTTGTGGATGGCCAATCTGAACTGGAATCTGATTTAGCGAGGCGCTGGCAGGGATTGCTGTGTAAGCCGGGCGGCTACGAATTTACTGACTGCTTCAATCTGCTCAGCGCTTAGCATCGCAGCCATCGGTGGCATCTCGACACCGCCCTGGCTCACCGAGCGGATAATTGCCTCAACATCTGTCAATGTACTCAAGGCCGGGCCCGCACCGCGACTCCCTTGTCCAGACTCACCATGACAGGCTGCACAGGTCTGCGCGAAAATTTCCGCCCCCTGCCGCGCCTGTTCTGCGCTGATCAGCTCACCATTGTTCGGCCCGTTCCTGATCGCCATCGGCGCGGTGACGATTTGATTTACCGGCGTCGAGGCAGCGTTATCCGCCTGCCTGCATCGACCTGGCCCAGCCGCACAATCCGATAACGCCAGAGCAATTAATTCGGCAGGATGCTGCGCACTGGCAATCGCCATCACGATATATTGTCGCCCCTCATGCATATAGGTCATCGGCGCCCCGCTGACTTTTTCCGGTAGCTCAATTTCGGCAATCACGTCACCGTTGAGTTTGTCATAGGCACGGAACATTCTGCCGCCGGGGTCCCCACTGAGGTTGCCGCTCTCCGCCATGAACATCAGGGTTTTTGTAGCCAGCGGCGAAGGCCTTACCAGCGGGTGTCCCATATTGGAAAAATCCAGACCCAACCCCTGCAGATCCGGATGATTGCGAATGTAATCTGAAGCCGGCCCGATGCCTCTGGACCAGCGATGTTCGCCGGCATTCATATCCGTGCCGGTTATCACACTCCAAGGTGGCCGCATAATTGGCAGCCCTCGTGGTCCGGCAATGGCTCGGCTGCTGTCGCGAAGAAAATTCCAGTCAGTCAATTCAGGGTCAGGATCACTGAGCGAACCAATCATCGGTGAGTTACGCACCGGCACAAACATCATCGCAGTTTCGGGATCGAAGGCGGCGCCATTCCAGTTGGCGCCGCCCTGGTAACCCGGATTCACCCAGGTGCCGATGACGCCATCACGAGCGCGGCTCACCGGTGTGTACATCGGGCCACGCACAAACTGCTCAGCAATCGCCAGTGCTTCCGCACGCAGTTCCGGGGTGAAATCGATCAGATCATCTTCGTTATAACCCTGCGGATTATAGGGCGGTGGCTTGCTCGGAAAAGGCTGGGTTGGAGAAAGACGTTCACCTGGCACGTCTCCCTGAGGAACTGCGCGCTCTTCAATCGGCCAGACCGGCTCACCAGTGACCCGATCAAAGACAAAGGACATGCCCTGTTTGCTTAGTTGCGTTACTGCTTTTATGGTAACGCCATTGATCAGCAGATCATGCAAGATGGGAGCAGCAGGCGGATCGTAGTCCCAGACATCGTGATGGCTCAGTTGAAAATGCCAGATCCGTTCACCGGTGGCACCATCAAGGCAGACAATACTCTGCGAGAACAGATTGTCACCCAGGCGATGTCCCCCATAGAAGTCATTGCTTGGCGCCTCCACCGGCAGATAAATATAACCGGTCTCCTCATCGACACTCATCATTGACCAGACCCCGGTATTACCCGTGTACTGCCAGGCATCGTTCTCCCAGGTCTCATTACCGAACTCGCCTGGCTGAGCAATGGTGTGGAACTTCCAGATCATTTCCCCGCTGCGTGCGTCGTAGCCACGAATGTAACCCGGCGTGGCTTGTTGATTGGGCGCGGTGATTGCACCAACCACCTGCGCCACTACCACATTGCCGACGACTGCCGCTGGGGACGATGAGCCCACAAAGGGAACTTCGCGGGTGTCCCCTGCATCCAGCAGGTTCTCACTCAACAACACATAACCGTGGTTGCCAAAGGCTGGATCAGCAAGACCGGTGCGGGCATCAATCGAAATCAAACGTCCATCCAGCGTGTTGTGATAAATGCGCTGCTCCACCCCATCAGTCCAGTACGCCAGGGAACGACTGCTGAGTCCCAGTCCGCGCCCGGAAATGTCTGGCGGATCCGGAGTGAATCGCCATATCTCCTGCCCTGAGGCGGGATTCAAAGCGATTACCTGATGCTCTCCTGCGGGCGTATACAGAACGCCGTTTATCATCAGTGGAGTGGCTTTCAGATTGCCATCGGGACGACCCCGCAGCAGCGGAGCCGACCAGCGCCACACCACTTCGAGTTGATCGACATTGTCCCGGTTGATCTGATCGAGAGCGGAATAGCGGGTGAACCCGTGATCCCCGCCCCAGGTATGCCATTCACCGTTCGGCGCGCCATACTGGGCAACTGCGGAGGCACTCAGCAGAATTAATACCAGTACGGTGAACAGTTGTGCGGTCATTAATCGCAGGCTACCTGACAGCCTGTTTCTGATTTTTGTTTTTTGCATCAATCTCTGACTCGGCTCATCGCAATATGATGAAAGCGCAGATGCTCCTCAATAAAACTCGCGATATAGAAATAACTGTGATCATAACCAGGGCGGCTGCGATAGGTCAGCGGATAATCATTATGGCGCGCAGCCGCCAGCAACAGTTCAGGTTTCAACTGCGTCTCCAGAAATTGATCAGAACTGCCCTGGTCAATCAGCATCGGAATGTGATGGTTAACATTGGCAATCAATTCGGTCGCATCATATTGCCGCCAGAGCTGTTGATCTGCCCCCAGATAAGCAGTAAATGCCTTCTGCCCCCAAGGGCTTTTAGAGGGAGCGCAAATGGGTGCAAACGCAGAAACAGAGCGATAACGCTCGGGATTTCTCAGCGCCAACACCAGGGCACCATGCCCGCCCATCGAATGGCCAGCAATGGATTGCATGGCCGGATCAAAACGAAAATTTGCCGCCAGCAACGCCGGCAGCTCATCAACAATATAATCGTACATTCGATAATGCCGTTGCCATGGTGCCTGCGTGGCATTCAGGTAAAACCAGCACCGAGACCCAGATCATAAGCACCGTCAGGCGCCTCAGGAATCTGTTCACCACGCGGACTGGTGTCCGGTATGACCATCGCCATACCAAGCTCTGCGGCCATGCGCTGGGCGCCAGCCTTGTGAACAAAATTTTCATCGGTCCCGGTGAGGCCGGATAGCCAGTACAGCAACGGAATACCGTGCGGCGACAAAATGGTATTGGTTGCCGAGGGCAGGAATAAAGAAAATTTCATGCTGCAATCCAGTACCGCCGAGTGGTGCTCAAAGCGCAACTGCTCGCCGCCAAAACACAAACTTCCAGCAATTTTATTCATCGCCTTTACCTCAGTTAAGTGTTTATCTGCTCAATTAAGCGCTTTCGCCTCAACGATATCCTGCAGCTGTGTCACTCCCTTTTCAAGCGCCAGTTTGGCTTCCTGATCCTGCGATACTTTCGATAATACGAAATAAGCGGTACGGGCAACCTGACGCCAGCTTGGATTTTCCGGAAGTTTATCCAGCGCCAGATACCGATTCATTGAACGCGTGCGCAGGCGACCATTATCGATACTGATAGTCCAGATGCGACTCTTTTCTGCAAGCTCAATGATTGACTCGCCGGTGATTTTTTGCCAGTAGTACTGGCAATCCTGCATCAGCTTTACCAGCGTCTCCCGGTACTGCAGATCATCATCTGGTTTGTCTTGAATGGCATCAGATATGTGCTTGATAATTTCGTCAACGTTGGCGAGGTCGTCAAAGAGATGTTTATGTTTTTGCAAATCTTCCGGCGTAATCTGATTCAGATAATCGCGCAGCAAATGCGTGCGCTCAACGTTCTTATTTATCTCACTGATGATCTCCGGCAATGAGCTGGTACTCAGCTGGACCACGTCTGTCTCTGTCTCAGCAGCGCGTGTATTGAACAGCAGCAGGAACAGCTCCTGCTCAAGGCTCAGCGCAAGAATACAGACAGTTATTGTTCCTGCGCTTCCTGCCCCCATGGTCAAATCAGAATTACAGGCAAACTCAAAATAACTGGTATCACCGCCGGTTGAAATATTCTGTTCATCGAAGGGAAATTTAAGCGCGCTGGCAAGCGGCTCAGATAACTCTTTTAATTTTTTGTTAAAGATATTCAGTGATTTATCCTGAAAATCCAGCTCTTTAACACCGAACAAAGTTTCCGCTGACTTGTTCAGATGGATGATCAGCCCACTCTCATCAATGCAAAGCATGGCGTCACCTGTAACATCCAGCATTTTTGCAAACCTGTTTTCGCGTTCACGCAGATGCTTTTCGTTTTCCTGATACCTTTGAAGCTGCCAGTACAGACGCTGATTTTCCTGCTTCATCTCCATCAACTGCAGTAATTCAAACTGCTTATTGACTCGTATCTTCAGCTCTTCTTTGCTGAATGGCTTGCTGATGTAATCATTCGCACCAACGCTCATGCCCTGCACAAGGTCTTCGACCCGATTTCTGGCGGTGAGAATAATAATCGGCAATTCATCAAGCCGGTACTTTTTCCTGATTTCCACACAAAGCTCAAAACCATCCATAATCGGCATCATCAAGTCGGTAATGATTAAATCCGGTCGTGTAGTTTCAATAATTTCCAGCGCCTCACCTGCGCTCAGGGCAAGCAGCAGTTCATAATCAGGTGCCATGTGTTCCTGCACTATCCGCAGGTTCAAATATTCGTCATCGACCACAAGTATTCTGCGCCCTTTGCCAGAGACAACTCGCAAGCCTTGTTCTGAGTTCGCTTCCCGCTCGTTGCGTCGAGTCTGAATTGGATCTGCCAGCTGCATCATCGCTGAGCGCTTTTCGGCATTCTGCTGCTGGGTACTTTCTTCAGGCACAGCCGATTTGAACTCGCTGCCGCTGACCATCGGCAGTTCAAAATAAAATGTCGATCCCATTCCTTCAGCGCTATCCAACATCAGGTCGGCACCATGCAACTGCGCAAGCTTATGAGTAATAGCAAGCCCCAGTCCAGTGCCGCCCTGCTGACGCGATTCTGCAGAATCCACCTGGTAGAAGCGCTCGAAAATCTTCTGTTGCTCCTCCTCGGCGATACCAATACCGGTGTCCTGCACTAAAACGCGCGCATTACCCGCCTTGATTTCTATCTTCAAGGTGACCGATCCTTTCACGGTAAATTTAATCGCATTGGAAACCAGATTGAACAGTATCTGCTGCAGACGATCCTCGTCACCGTTTACCATCACTGGCTCATTAGGATAACTCTCAAGCAGCTGGATTCTCTTGATGCCAATGAAAGGCCTGGACATGCTCGCAATCAGCTTACAGATTGCTTTCAAATCAACAGTAGAGCGATGCAGTTCAAGGTTTCCGTTCTTAATTGCCGAAACATCCACTACATCATTGATCAGATTGGAAAGACGCTGGCCACTCACTTTAATCATCGTCAGGGTTTCGCGATCGCGGGCAGACAAGACTGTCTCATTCTGTCCAAGCATAATATCGGACAGACCAATAATCCCGGTCAGTGGCGTTCTTAATTCATGAG
>JBDNGQ010000205.1:0-1150 GCA_041689205.1 Pseudohongiellaceae bacterium
AATGGGCGCGGATCAGGAAAAACAACACCACCAAAAGGATTAAAATCAGCAGACTGGCACTGGTATTGGCAATGTACTGCCAATTGGTACTGCCATCCTCATCTCGGAACACAGCGAACAAATCAGCGCGGGCATTGATGCTCACGCACCACAGTAAAAATAAAGACACATACTTCATATAATCAATCTCACAGACGCGACTCTAGTCATAAACCGGGAATATCAATCAGGCATAGGCCAGAGATTCTACCCTGGAGTTTATCTGCCTGTACGGATACTTCTGCGATTAATTCCAACCCAAAACTGATTCCACTGCTCGACTGGTTTATACTTCCCACACAACCCATCCCCCCATTGAAAAAAGGAGTGAATAAGTATGTTGAAGAAATTATTGTCCGGAGTAGCACTGCTTTACGGTCTTGGACTCTCAGGTTATGGAATAGCACAGGATGCCCCTGCTGCGCTGACCCTGGAGATGGCTGAACGTGCGATGGCGGCAGCGTTAGCGGAATCTCGCGCCAACAACTGGAACCTCACTATCGTAATAGCGGACGCTGCAGGGGTTCCTGTGATGATTCACCGCATGGACGGTGCCTCTGCCCGGACCTATGACATCGCACTAAGCAAGGCGCGGGTGGTTACAGCAACAGGACTGTCCTCCGGTGAATACGGACGCCGACTGCAGGCAGGCGAAATCGCTGAAGTGGAGAACGGTGTTACCTTCGCTGGCGGCGTGCCGGTCATGCTCAATGGTGAAAGGATTGGCGCGATAACGTCCAGTGGTGCCCGGGGTATCGAGGACGAACAGGTTTCACTGGCGGGTGCTGCAGCTATTGCCAGGTAGCTGTTTAGTGGCTGATTAGACTCCCCAATCTTTGATCACCGACCTGTTCATAACCGCCGGCGACTATCTGATGGCCTTTCCCCTGGATTAATGCGTTAACCTGGGGAGCCTCTGAATAACTCTATGACTACTCTGCGGGTGACTGCGCCCGCTGCTGCAAGGCGTCGTGCGCCGACAATGGCCGTAGCCCTTGGCAAGCACGACAACGCGGCAGAAGCGGCGCAGACGCCCGCCCGAAGGGGCCTTCAGCCGATCCCGCTGGCTGCGTTGCCCTTGCTTGACAGGCGGACGCATGCCGGCGCAAGT
>JBDNGQ010000206.1:0-43115 GCA_041689205.1 Pseudohongiellaceae bacterium
CCCCTCTTCTGCAACCATGCTGTCTAGAGAGACGACTCTTTCATTGCAATAAAGAACTTTCTCCACACTGGTTAGCGGTTTCTCAAGAGCAGCAGCAATGTCAGCGGCCGTTGCATCGCGCGCAAGCGTTTTATTCAGTTCATTAGCTGTCCGCAGATAGCCATTTAGTTCTTTAACTACATGAACCGGCAGGCGGATGGTGCGCGACTGGTTAATGATCGCACGTTCAATCGATTGCTTAATCCACCAGGTAGCATACGTAGAAAATCGAAACCCTCTTTCTGGATCGAATTTTTCTACGGCTCGCATCAATCCAAGATTACCTTCCTCTATCAGATCGAGTGACAGCAAACCTCGATTACCATAGCGATTAGAAATTTTCACTACTAAGCGCAAATTTCTTTCAATCATGGTCTGACGTGCAGAAGGATCTCCCTGAACAACACGACGCGAACACGAAAGTTCTTCGTCTCGGGTGAGCAGGTCGATTCGGCGTACTTCATTCAGGTAAAGACGAGTAATATCTAATGCGGTGGTATCATTGACTCCGGCAGGAATCTCGGGTCCTTGCGGACAGACATCAATATCCATAGTGCTCTCCTTAGCATTCTTTCCAATTTCATTATCGCTTCCATGTTGTTAGGTATTTATTATTTTTATTGTTTAATAGAACTGACTTACTATCAGTGTCACGGGTCAGTACCAGTTTGATGCAGACCTACTTCCGATTCTGCCGAGAAACTACTCACAGAACCGGAGGGATAAATTACCATTCCAATATCGAAGATGGCAAATATTATTTTAAGGTCTCGGCAGATACGCTAATGGATCTACTGGTTTTCCATCCAGACGAACTTCGAAGTGCAATAATTCCTGCCCGACAATATCGCTTCCTATCTCGGCAATCTTATCTCCGGCATTAATTCGCGCACCTTCAGAAACCAGCATGGCGCTGTTGTACATATAAGCGCTTAACAAACGTGAACCATGACGAATGATGATCAAATCGCCAGCACCCTGGATGCCGCGGCCCGCATAAACCACATCACCATCTGCTGCTGCATAAACTGCATCACCGCGCTTGCCGACTATATCAATGCCACGTCCGCTGATGTTTCCACTGCTGCTGGCGAAGTTGCGCAATACCCGCCCCAGTACCGGCCATTGCCATTCAACCCCATCGACCTGACGAACTGGTACTGATTCGCGCCTTCTGCTTTCAGCAGCAGGCTGAGAGGGCTGTCCCCGGGTTGCGGCTGATTCACCTGCTGGCGAGGCAGGAATGGCAGGCAATGCAGCAACAGCATTTTCAGAAATACCACCCAGGTTCAGACTCAGACTCTGATTGGGATAAATTATGTAAGGTGCCTGCAGATTATTGGCCAGCGCCAGACGCCGAAAATCTATATCGTAGCGAAACGCTATCGAATACAGGGTTTCTCCGCGCTCCACCACATGGGGCGATGAAGAAAGGTTGTCGGTTGATAGAGCCGCGCCAGCGGTTGCCGGAATTGAGGTCTGTGCAGGCGTTTGCGATGCAGAGGAAGACGAAGGTGTGCTGGGCGCAGCAACTGATGTCGCCACGCTGGTTCCGGCTACTGGATCGCGGCTTATCGTCGAGCGGTCTATGGTAGAGCGACCAATACCAGATCGAGTTGGCGTGATGGCAACAGTGGCGGCGCCAGTTGTTGTTGCAGAGCGAGTACTGGTTGTACTGCTCGTAGTTGACCCGCTTACCGGCGTCGAACGGCTGTTAGCGGTACTTGCTCCCGTGGTTGATAAAATCAGCGGAGGCGTGCGCTCAACCACGGTGCCACGTTCTGAAACTGGGGCTTGATAAGTGGTGCAGGCTGATAATATCAGGCTGCTGCCAAAGACGGTAAAGTTCAGACGCATGGCGCGGCTGCTCAGTTTTAACGGTGCCAGGATACTGCTTGGAAATTTCATGAATATAGCTCATCTGGTTTTTTGGAGTTGATCTGCGCTTATTTACCAGTTAGTTGCTCATGTTGATGGGGGTTGGCAAGCTGCTCGATCAGGGCAATCAGGGTAAACCCGACGACAATGAATAACAACACCAACACCAGCTGAGAGCTCTGACCAGTCGCTGCTTCGTACTGCCAGGGCAGCAGATTTACGTTACTTATCCCGGCATCAGTGCCTGCTGCCCCTTCCTTCCAAGGCCACAGCACCGCCACAGATGCTGCCAGCATACCGGTGAGGAATGCATAGGTTGGCTGCCGGTAATTCGCAAACGTCCATGTGAGCACATGCGCAAAACTCAATAAGCCTAGTGCACAGCCGGCAGCAAATACCAGGATAATATCGAATTGCAGGGTACGCAGTGCATCCAGCACATAGTTGTAGACACCCAGCAAAATTAAAATAAATGCACCCGATAGTCCCGGCAGAATCATTGCACAGATGGCAATTACGCCGCAAAAAAACAGGTATACAAGACTGGTATTACCCTGCAGTGGATTAGCAAACGCTGACAGCAGACTGATTGCGGCTCCCAGTAATGCGCAGGCAATGATCAGCGGAGTCCAGTTTTGAATCTGTCTGCTCAACAGCCAGGTGCTGGCAAAAACCAGACCGATAAAAAACGCCATGACCAGTACGAAATAATTATCCAGCAGATACAACACTGTGCCGGCAGCCAACATCAGACTGCTCAGGATACCTAGTAACAGGGTAAGCAAAAAACTGCCATTGATTAACTGCCAGAATCTTGCCGGGCCTTCCCGCCACAGCACCGGAACATTGCGCGGATTAATATTTTTAATCGAAAAAATAAGTTCTTCGTAAATACCAACGATCAACGCGATGGTTCCGCCTGAAACACCTGGCACTGAGTCAGCAATCCCCATGGCCATGCCTTTAAGAAAAAGCATCAGTCGTGCACGTAAATGAGTTTTGTTCAATAGCTGTTTACCTGCCCGCTCAACAATGGCACAAAGCGGACTGCTGCCAGCACCTGGGTGGTGAAATTGTCGCCATCCCTATGGATAAGCCTGAGTTCCTGCACATCATCTCCGCCTACCGGAATGATCAGACGTCCGCCATCGGCAAGTTGATTCAATAATTCCTGCGGCACCCTTTGCGGTGCAGCGGCTGCAATAATCACATCGAAAGGCGCTTTTGAAGGCCAGCCATCATTACCATCATCATGTTTAAAACTGACATTGCGCAGACCCAGCAAGGCGATATTTTTGCGTGCTTTTTCAAGCAGCGGCTGAATCCGCTCAATCGAACTGACCTTGTCAGCCAACTGCGCAATAATAGCGGTCTGATAACCACAGCCGGTACCGATCTCGAGCACATTACTTAGCTTCTGTCGGGAAGGGGCAAGCCCGACGAGCACCGATTCAGTCATTTTCGCAACAATGTAAGGCTGCGAAATAGTCTGGTTGAAACCGATTGGAAGCGAGACGTCTTCGTAGGCGCGATGTGAGAGTGCTTCATCCAGAAAAATATGACGGGGCGTGGTACGGATCAGATCCAGTACCGCCCAGTTTTTTATACCCTGCTCCAGCAGGCGTCCGATCAGACGCTCGCGGGTTCTTTGCGAGGTCATACCAATGCCGGCAAAATTATTTGTGTTCAAGTGTGCTGCCTCAATGACTTCTTGTTGTGATCACTTCAACTGTTAATTGTACTTACAGATTTCACGCAATACCGCTGTTGCATAAGTGCCCGGGGGCAGACTAAAGCTGATCAGCCATTGATCGGCAGCGGTCTGCTCATAGTGCATCTCACCCGGCAGCAGACGCAGACTGCGCCGGCTTTGTTGCAGACCGTGGGCTTCAAGCCCGGCACACAGCACTGCCATATCAGTTTGTACACTGCTCTCCAGAAGATTGGCAGCGGCGCTACTGCGCAATTCTCCGCGTCCCCATAAGGGGCCAGTCGGGTGGATATCATATTGTTGTAGACGTTCCGCAAGCATATCGTCCCACTGTGCAGGCACAAATACACTCTCACTGCCGGCCAGATTCATTACATCACCGTCGAGATAAGTGTTCCAATTGCCAGCTTGAATGCGTCGTGACAACACTTCGTTAAATACTGCAGAACGTGCTGCTGAAAGCAGCATGCCACGTTGAAACCGGCCGGGTTTACGTAGTTTGCCGCTAAACCACTGCTGCGCCAGCGCTGCATTTTCGCCGTCCCGACCAAATCGCTGTTCACCAAAATAATTCGGCACGCCTGTTGATGCCAATTGATCCAGACGCTGTGTTATAGATGCTCCCTGCACCTCTTTAAGTTTGATCTTAAAACGGTTACTGCGATGGGTTCCAAGCCGTATTTTGCGGCTGTTCCAGCTGCTTTCCAGTATCTGCAGAGTATCGTCATGCACGGATTTCAATTCCGGGGTGCTGCCGCCTGGCATCCAGATGCTGAGCCACTGGGTACAGACACCCTGTTTGTCTTTCTGACCAGCATAGCCGATATCAGCCTCGCGAACGCCTGCGCTGTGGGCAAGGCGCTCCACGACCTGACGGGTGGTAATGGAAGTTTTGCTGATGCGGACGCAAAAATGCTCGCCACTACCGCTGGGCAGATAACCCAATTCCTCATCTACCTGAAAGTCCCTGGGCTCGGCCTTGAAGATTGCCGTGCATTGAGGAGGCCCGCACGCATAGGCGAGTCCATCATACTGAGTCACTTTTGTTGAACCTGCTAATTCAATCATGGTTTACAAGTATTATCTGTGTCACAGCGGATCTCGTGCAGATCGCACTGGATCATCGGGCTTGACGAGCAATACCACTGCATAGGTTTCAATGCCTTCGCAGCGACCAACGAAACCCATGCCCTCGGTGGTTGAGGCCTTTACATTGACCTGCTCCGGCGCACACTGCAGCAATTGTGCCAGATGTCTGCACATTGCCTGAATATGCGGAGCCATGCGCGGCGCTTGTGCAAGTATAGTGATATCAGCATTGCCGATCAGCCATTGCTGCTCACGCATTATCGCGACTACTCGTCGTAGCAAAATCGAACTGGCGATATTCTCAAACTCAGCCTCACTGTCCGGAAAGTGCCTGCCGATATCGCCTTTGCCCAGCGCGCCAAGGATTGCATCACAGAGGGCGTGTATCAACGCATCGCCATCAGAATGAGCAATCAAGCCGCGCTCATGCGGAATATGCACGCCGCCAAGAATCAGTGCTTTCCCTGAATTCAGATCAGTGAAACGGTGCGCATCGTAGCCGTGTCCGATTCTAAACATCTGCATTTCGCTCACTAGTCTGCGCGGTCAGAATGGCACTGGCAAGCAACAGATCCCCAGGATGGGTAATTTTAATATTATCAGGATTGCCGCGAATCAACAGTGGGCTGTAGTTAAGCGCTTCGATTGCAGAAGACTCGTCAGTAATTTCGATGCCGGTGCTAACGGCGTGCTGCAATGCTTTGCGCAGCAGGCCATAGCGAAACATCTGTGGAGTAAAAGCGGCCCAGACATGGCGACGATCCAGCGTTCCCTGCACGGAATCTCTGCCAGGCTCTGCGATTTTCAGTGTGTCGCGCACCGGCGCTGCCAACAGACCTCCTGCAGGATGATGCTGAACTGCATTAATCAATGCCTGAATGTCACTGCTACGTACACAGGGACGCACTGCATCATGAACCAATATCCAGTCATCTTCGTGTGCCTTATCGACTAAAGCAGTAAGTGCATTAGCAACGGAGCCGTGACGGCTATCAGCGCCAGCACAAACCTGGATGCGAGAATTATTATTGAACTGTAATTGCTGCCAGTAACTATCCTCAGACTGCAGTTCTTCAGCGCTTATTGCCACCACAATGTTGCTGATCAACGGGAGTTCGAGCAGACGCAGCAGAGCCAGAGCCAGTACAGATTTACCCTGCAATTGCAGATATTGTTTCGGGACCGCGCTGTTCATACGCGAGCCAACACCGGCAGCAGGCACTACTGCCCATATCTTCATAGACCTGGCTTGCTCCACCATCAGCCTATTCCACTATCAGGAAAAAAGTTTCACCTTCTTTAATCATGCCCAGCTCGCTGCGCGCCCTTTCTTCTACTGCTTCCAGACCATTCTTCAGGTCCAGCACTTCGCTTTCCAACATGTCGTTGCGCTTGCGCAGCTCTTCATTTTCAAGTTGTTGGACTTCAACCTGTGTCTCAAGCTGTCTTAATTCAGCGAGACTGCCATCACCGACCCAGAGTCGGAACTGCAGAAGTAGTAAGATCAATAACAACGCAACAGGTAGTATTTTCATACTTATCCAATGATATGTTGAAATTCCGTGAGACCGCGATAAACCGCACGAGCACCCAGTTCTTCTTCAATCCGCAGCAAACGATTGTACTTGGCGACTCGGTCCGAGCGGCACAGCGATCCGGTTTTAATTTGACCAGCGCCGGTTGCGACCGCCAGATCAGCAATCGTGGTGTCTTCAGTTTCACCGGAGCGATGCGATATTACAGCTGTGTAGCCGGCTGTTTTAGCCATACGAATAGCTTCAAGAGTTTCGGTTAAGGTCCCGATCTGATTGAATTTAATCAAAATAGAATTAGCAATACTCTGGTCGATTCCGCGCTTCAGAATTTCAGTGTTGGTAACGAACAGATCATCACCGACCAGCTGTATCTTGTTTCCTAGTTTGCGGGTCAGCTTCGCCCAGCCATCCCAGTCGCTTTCATCCATCCCATCTTCGATGGAAAGAATTGGGAAGTCAGCGGCAAGCTTCGCCAGATAATCCACAAACTGCGCTGAATCATAAACCGCATTTTCACCTTTGAGATGGTATTTGCCTTCCCGGTAAAATTCCGATGCGGCGCAATCCAGTGCAAGGCGAATATCTGTACCCATTTTCAAGCCGGCTTTATGCACAGCTTCCATAATGGCTTCCAGCGCCGCGGCATTCGAAGGCAGATTGGGCGCAAACCCCCCTTCATCGCCCACCGAGGTATTGAGCCCCTGTTTGTGCAGAACCGCCTTCAGGTGATGGAAAATTTCCGCCCCAAAGCGCAAGGCTTCAGAAAACGTGCCAGCGCCAACCGGCTGAACCATGAACTCCTGAATATCGACGTTGTTGTCAGCATGCTCGCCACCATTAATGATGTTCATCATTGGCACTGGCAATGTGTAAGAATTGCTGCCATTGAGTCGGGCGATGTGAGCGTATAAAGGCAACTTGTTTTCCTGAGCAGCTGCTTTGGCAGCGGCCAGGGAGACTGCGAGAATAGCATTGGCACCCAGGCTGGCTTTGTTTGGAGTTGCATCCAGCTTGATCATGGCACGGTCCAGACCTTCCTGGTCACTGGGGTCATGGCCGATCAACAGATCTCTGATATGGGTGTTAACATTGCTGACCGCTTTCAGAACGCCTTTTCCCAGGTAACGGGCCGGATCTTTATCGCGTAATTCCAATGCTTCTCTGGATCCTGTTGATGCCCCTGAGGGGGCGCAGGCACTGCCCATGATGCCGGAGCTGAGGATCACATCTGCTTCTATGGTGGGGTTGCCGCGTGAGTCCAGCACTTCCCTGGCACGGATTTCTGTAATTTCTGCCATTATTTTATCCTGTTCCCTGTCTTGTGTAGTTGAGCGGTTATTCAAAGCGGTTATTGCGTGTTCATTGTGTGTCTATGTCAACAAAACTTTTTACCAGGTCATCTACTGCTTTTACCTGCAGCAAAAAGTCTTCCAGTTTATCGAGTGGCAAGGCGCAGGGCCCGTCGCATTTTGCCTTGCCCGGATCCGGATGTGCTTCCAGAAACAAACCTGCGATCCCCTGACTCATGCCAGCCAGAGCCAGCGCAGTCACATCGGCGCGGCGGCCATCGGCGCTGGCAGGCAGTCCGCCGGGTTTTTGCAGCGAATGCGTCACATCGAATACCACCGGATACGCGAATTTTTTCATCACTGAAAAGCCCAGTATATCCACTACCAGATTGTTATAGCCAAAGCTGGAACCGCGTTCGCACAACATTAGACGCTGATTGCCCGCCTCCTCAAATTTGCTGAGTATGTGACGCATTTCCTCGGGCGCAAGGAACTGCGCTTTCTTTATATTGATTGCCGCGCCGGTACTGGCCATGGCCTGCACCAGATCAGTCTGCCGGGAAAGAAATGCCGGCAACTGTAAAATATCTGCCACTTGTGCGGCCGGGGCTGCCTGCCAAGGCTCATGAATGTCGGTGATCACCGGGATCTTAAAGCGATTTTTAATTTCCTCCAGAATCTCCAGTCCCTGCTCCAGACCCGGTCCGCGAAAGGCATGTATCGATGACCGGTTAGCCTTATCAAAGGATGCTTTGAACACATAGGGGATGCCCAGTTTTTTAGTGACCGTCACATATTGTTCAGCCACTTCCAGTGCCATCTCTCTGGATTCCAATACGTTCATTCCACCTAGCAGAACAAAAGGCTGATTATTGGCGAAAGGTATATCAGAAACAGTGATGACCTTGTAGTTCATCAGTTTTTCTCATTCGCATGATCGGCAGCCGGCGCAAACTCAGCCTGATGTGCCAGTGCTGCATTGATAAAGCCGGTAAATAAGGGATGCCCATCACGAGGTGTCGAGGTAAATTCAGGATGGAACTGGCAGCCTACGAACCAGGGATGATCAGGTGCTTCAACTACTTCAACCAGCATGCCGTCCATGGAGCGTCCGGTGATTTTCAAGCCGGCCTCGCGCAGGGTATCCAGATAGGTGTTATTTACTTCATAACGGTGCCGGTGACGCTCAGTAATGACATCTTTGCCATAGCACTGATGAGTGATCGAGTCTTTGCTGAGTCGACACTCCTGAGCACCAAGACGCATGGTGCCACCGAGATCAGAGTTTTCATTACGTTGTTCCAGACCACCTGAGGCATTCATCCACTCGCTGATCAGCGCCACTACCGGAGCTTTACAATCGGCTTTAAACTCAGTGCTGTGTGCATCTGCAAGCCCGGCGACATTGCGTGCGTATTCGATAACAGCAACCTGCATACCCAGACAGATACCCAGATAGGGAATTTTATTTTCGCGGGCATACTGCACAGTTAAGATCTTGCCTTCGACGCCGCGGATGCCAAAACCGCCAGGCACCAGAATCGCATGTGCGCCCTTCAGCAGCGACGTGCCATGTGCTTTCACATCAGAGGAATCGATGTACTTGATATTGACCCGGGTACGGGTTTCGATGCCAGCATGAGTAACCGCTTCAATCAGTGATTTATAGGCCTCAAGCAGTTCCATGTATTTGCCTACGATGGCAATAGTTACTTCACGATCCGGGTGTAGTTTGGCATCAACTACGCGGTCCCATTCCGTGAAATCTGCCGGCAGACAATGCAGATCAAGTTTCTTGACGATGATGTCGTCCACACCACTTGCGCGCAGCAATGCAGGCACACGATAGATGGTATCGGTATCAGGCAGAGAAACAACCGCAGGCAGATCGACATTGGTAAAAAGAGAAATTTTACGACGTGATGATTCCGGTATTTCATGATCTGATCGGCAAATCAGCACATCCGGTTGGATACCTATTGAGCGCAACTCCTTTACTGAGTGCTGAGTCGGTTTGGTCTTGGTTTCCCCAGCGGTTTCAATATACGGAACCAGGGTCAGGTGCATAAACAAGGCATGCGCCGAGCCCAGCTCAGCGCGCATTTGCCGCACGGCTTCCAGGAACGGTTGTGACTCAATATCACCCACGGTACCGCCGATTTCCACCAGCGCCACCTCTGCGCCATTGGCACCTTCAATGATGCGACGTTTGATCTCATCCGTGATATGAGGGATTACCTGAATGGTTGCGCCCAGATAATCGCCACGTCGCTCACGTTTGATAACTTCTTCGTACACGCGGCCAGTGGTAAAATTATTTTTTGAGGTCATGGTGGTGCGAATAAAACGTTCGTAGTGACCGAGATCCAGATCGGTTTCCGCTCCATCTGCTGTAACAAATACCTCACCGTGCTGGAATGGGCTCATCGTGCCTGGGTCGACATTGATATACGGATCCAGTTTTAGCATGGTGACTTTGAGGCCACGCGCTTCAAGAATTGCGGCAAGAGATGCAGAGGTGATGCCTTTACCCAGCGAGGAAACAACACCACCGGTAATAAAAATATAACGCGTCATTAACGCCCCATCCAGATTAACTTCTTCGATTAATTTAAGTGCCTGCTGACAAGTTTCAGGAGCACATTTAGATGGGATTACAGACTACCAGAAGGCAGTCTCATCCACAAACAAATTCTCCCCTGCACATGCGTCAACTGAGGGTGGAATCGACTGTCGGCAGCCATTCTAGGCGCACACCCGTGGTGCCTGACGGGGCTGCAAAACCATCACAAACGCCAGCCCCAGGGATGTACACAATTTGATTCTCATAACACAACAGCGGTAGCCGATCACGCAGCCAGGGAGGAACCCCAGCATCATGCAGGATTTTTTTCAGCGCCCTGGTACGCCGACCGCTTAACCGACAGTGCTCCCCTCCTCTGCGATAAGAAATCAGCAGACTGCCATTATCGGGAAGTTTGAGCAGATTGCTGCCAGTTGTGCTGTGAGTATGTGAGAACATCAGTAAACCATTATCAGGCAGGTCAATTTTTTCAACACAACTCAGATCTTTCACCGTCAGCAGAAGTGTTTGTGTCTTGTCCAATAATGGCATGCTGGGAAATGCATATATGCGATTTTGAAAACGCCTCATTTCATGCCCATCCCAGATCAGCTCCGGTTGCGCATCAACAGCGGCACTCAACAGTTCATCGCTGCAGCGCCTGAGCACCTGCCAGCCAGGGTCGGGAAACCCTAGCAGGCTGAGCCAGTACCTGATCACATTACGCTGCCTTGCGCGGTTCAGGGCGCACAGCGCATTGCCATCCAGTTGTTGTTTGCTGTCAGTCATCACCAGCTGATAATCAATGCACGCCAGTTCCTGATTTAACTGATCCGCTTCAGCAGATAACTGTGAGCTGCGCTGCCAGCACTGCCGATAGCCTGGCCAGCGCTTTGCGATCAATGGAAACAATTCATGGCGGACAAAATTACGGTCAAAACGGACGTCGAGATTGCTTTCATCTTCTATCCACTGCAGTTGACAGGCGCTGGCATAATCCTGCAAGCCAGTGCGTGGAATTTCCAGCAAGGGCCGCCACAGTAGACCTTTGCCAAGCGGCCGGCTTAATGGCATCGCTGCCAGACCGCGTGGTCCCGCACCGCGCATCAGGCGCAGCATCAGAGTTTCAGCTTGGTCATCCTGATGATGGGCCATCAACAGGCATTCCTCAGGCTGCAGTTGCTCGGCAAAGATCTTATAGCGCGCCTGCCGGGCCTGTTCTTCCAGACTTTCACCGGGTTTGCATTGGATAATTACTGACTGAGCCAGGAAGGGAACATTCAATGTCAGCGAGATTTGCTCGCAATGACCCTGCCACGCATCGGCATAGGGGCTCAGACCATGATTGATATGCAAGACTCGAAGTTCAAAACGGTGAAGCCTGGGATTTTGTTCCGCATTGTCAGCATTCAGCTGCAGGACCTGATGAATCGCATGCAGCAGAACATGAGAGTCCATGCCGCCACTAAAGCCAACAGCAAGTTTGCTGCAGGCGGGTCGCTGCTGTCGCAATTGCTTTAAAAACTGCTGCAGGGTTTGCAGTAATGATTCTGCATTTGAATCCATAGGACAGCCCATCAGCTGAGCGGCGCGAGCTTAATTGCTGATGCCGTAACTCATCAATCGGCGATAACGGCGTTCTACCAGATCATCAACATCCATGGTTTGCAGACGCTCCACCTGATCGATCAACGCTTCTTTGATGCTGGCAGCGACAGCCGGTATATTGCGATGCGCACCACCGAGAGGTTCAGGAATAGTGTGATCGACAATACCCAGCTCTTCGAGGCGAGTCGATGTTACTCCCATCGCTTCTGCGGCCGCAGAGGCGAATTCTGAGGACTTCCATAGTATAGTTGCACAGCCTTCGGGGGTAATCACCGTATAGGTGGAGTACTGCAGCATATTGAGCTGATCCGCGATACCAATCGCAATCGCACCACCGGAGTTGGCTTCACCGGTCACGGTCGCGATAAGTGGTGTGCGCACCCGAGACATCATCGCCATATTTTCAGCGATAGCTTCGTTGATCCCCCGCTCCTCGGAATCAATGCCGGGATAGGCGCCCGGCGTATCGATAAAGGACAGTACCGGCAACTTGAAGCGTTCAGCCATTTTGATTAGACGACGGGCTTTGCGGTAGCCTTCAGGACGAGGCATACCAAAATTATGACGGACTTTTTCCTTGGTTCCGCGGCCTTTCTGGTGGCCGATAATCATCACTGGTATTCCTTCAAGACGAGCAACTCCCCCGATTAAAGCCAGATCGTCAGCGAATAGTCGGTCGCCATGCAGTTCATCAAAATCATCAAAGATATGGTGGATATAGTCCATTGTATAGGGTCGCAGCGGGTGGCGCGCGACCTGGGATATCTGCCATGGGGTCAAATCGGCGTAGATTTTCTCGGTGAGTTTTGCGCTTTTTTCCTGAAGCTTGCGGATTTCGTCAGTGATATTGAGTTTGTTGTCATTGCCTACCAATCGCAATTCATTAATCTTAACTTCAAGGTCGGCAATGGGCTGCTCAAATTCAAGGTAATTTGGATTCATAAACGGGTTCTTTCCTGATTGTTATATCCGGCCGTGCCTGATTGGGCGCCATGATAGCAAAAGAATGGCATAAGAGTACAAATGCGGATTTGCACCAAAAGAGTTCAATTCTCGTAGTCTGCTTCCTGGCGATAATTGACGGCGATGTTCTTTTTCCCAAATTCATCCTGCAGGCCTTGCAGCAAATCCTGTTCAAGGCGCACAGCCCAGTCACGGGATAAAGCTATCTCACCACTTATATCATTACGTCGGTAGTGGATAAAAATCGGGCATGGTGATGCTGGTGGCGTCTCCTGAAAACCGTTGTTATGGGTGTTACTGGCGTTAACTGCCGCCCCTGGCATGCGATAAGGCTCGAGGACAGCAGAGAGTCTACTGACAAAATCGACCGGCAATTCCTGTTGTTTTACTATCAAAGACAGGGATTTTACGTGCTGTTGTCGAGCCTCCTGCAATGTGCTCAGCCGTTTGACTCTGCCGCGCATTGAACCGCTGTAATCATCAATATTGATCTGGCAATCAACGATCAGAATTTCGTCATTCTTGAGCAGTTCGCGGTATTGCTCATATTCTTTGCCGCCCAGCGATACTTCTAGGCGGGCGCTGCGGTCATCCAGAGTCACAAATGCAATAGTGTCGCCGCGCTTGCTTTTCATTGTGCGCATGGCGACTACCAGCCCTGCCAGCATCTGGCTTTCACGCTCCGGCTTAAGATTTGCCAGACGATCTTTGGTCAGATATTTAAGTTCATCCAGATACTCATCAATCGGGTGACCGCTCAGATACAGACCGAGCGTTTCTTTTTCCGCGCTCAGCCGTCGACGCTGTGTCCATGGTTGCACCTTAGTAATGCTGCGTGCTTGTTGCGTTGCAGAAACCGGGCTGATGTCACCAAACATATCGAATACGCCAGCGGCCTGATTGCGGCTAGCCTGCTCGGCGGCCTGCAAAGAGTCGGCTATATTGGCAGTCAACGTGGCGCGGGCGCTGTCCGGATCGCCTCGCTGCAGACAATCCAGCGCTCCGGCTCGAATTAACGCCTCCAGTGCGCGTTTGTTAAGTGAACGGGCATCAACGCGCTGGCAGAAATCGAGTAGTGAGACAAACGGTCCACCCAGTTGGCGGGCACTGATAATACTGTTGACAGGGCCTTCGCCGAGACCCTTGATAGCACCCAGACCGTAGACAATTTCCCGCTGCGCATTAACCGTAAAGTTGAATGCACCCACATTAACACTGGGTACCACTATAGGCAGGTGCATGTTCCGGCATTCTTCGATAAGCGTGACTATCTTATCGGTATTCTGCATATCAGCAGATAATACGGCTGCCATAAAGTAAGCCGGATAATGACATTTCAACCATGCTGTCTGATAAGAAACCAGTGCATACGCTGCCGAGTGTGATTTGTTGAAACCATATCCGGCAAATTTTTCCATCAAATCAAAAATTGCACCCGCCTGGCCAGCATCAATACCCCGCGCACTGGCTCCGGCCATGAAATCATCACGTTGCTTCGCCATTTCCTCGGCTTTTTTCTTACCCATCGCACGCCGCAACTTGTCGGCACCCCCCAGGCTGTAATTGGCCAGTACCTGCGCAATCTGCATGACTTGTTCCTGATACAGAATTACTCCATAAGTATTACCAAGCACTGGTTCCAGGTCAGGATGCGGGAAGTTAACACTGGCGCGACCGTGTCTGCGGTTAATAAAGTCATCTACCATGCCGGATTGCAAAGGACCAGGCCGGAACAGGGCCAACAGAGCGATGATGTCTTCAAAACAACTGGGCAGCAGCCGTTTTATCAGATCTTTCATCCCGCGCGATTCAAGCTGAAATACGGCGGTTGTTTCAGCGCGTTGTAGCTGCTGGTATACCCGCAAATCGTTCAGTGGTAGCTGGGTGATATCCAGTTTTTTGTCCTGAGCGGATATCTCTTGGGCATTGATCATCTTCACAGCCCAGTCGATGATGGTCAGCGTGCGCAGACCCAGGAAGTCGAACTTCACAAGCCCGGCAGTTTCAACATCATTCTTGTCAAACTGAGTAACCAGGGTGTCGCCATTATCATCGCAATACAGCGGGGTAAAGTCGGTCAGACGGGTAGGCGCAATTACTACGCCGCCAGCATGTTTACCGACGTTTCTGGTGATCCCTTCAAGTTTGTAGGCCATCTCCATGATTTCCTGCGCGTCTTCATCTGCGGCAATAAATTCCGCCAGCTGTGGCTCTTCGACAACGGCGCGGCTCAGGGTCATGCCTGGCTCAAAGGGTATTAATTTGGACAGCTTATCCGCCAGTGCATAGGATTTGCCCTGCACACGGGCAACGTCACGCACTACCGCTTTCGCAGCCATGGTACCGAAGGTAATAATCTGCGACACGGCATCTTTGCCGTATAATTCGGCAACATGTTGAATTACCCGGTCCCGGCCATCCATGCAGAAATCGACGTCGAAGTCGGGCATCGAAACCCGCTCAGGGTTCAGAAAACGCTCAAACAGCAGGTCATACTGCAGAGGATCCAGATCGGTAATGCCCAATGCCCAGGCGACGATAGATCCAGCACCCGAACCTCTGCCCGGTCCGACTGGAATATCGTTCATCTTCGCCCACTGTATGAATTCCATAACAATCAGGAAGTAGCCAGCAAAACCCGTTTGGTTGATAACCTGCAGCTCAAACGCCAGACGATCATGATAGGGTTGGGAGAACTCTGCAAAATTGCTGATCTGTGCGCCCGCATGGTCGGCATGCTGGATCAGACGTTGCAGACGCAGGTCCAGCCCCTGCTGGCTTGTCTGCTGAAAAAAGGTTTCCAGGGTGAGATGTTCAGGCACTGGATAATTAGGCAGATAGGGTTTTCCAAGCTCCAATACAAGGTTGCATCTTTTTGCTATTTCAACTGTATTTTCAACAGCTTCCGGGAAATCATTAAATAATTCTATCATCTCTTCGGAGCTGCGAAGATACTGCTGTCCGGTATAATTATGCGAGCGACGAGGATCATCCAGCGTGCGTCGCTCATTAATACACACGCGGACCTCATGAGCTTCGAAATCATCGGGATCGATAAAACGAACATCATTGGTGGCAACCACCGGACAATTACAACGGCTGGCAAGATGCACTGCGGCTGCTAGATAATTATCTTCCCCGTCCTGTCCGCAACGCTGTAATTCCAGGTAGAAGCTGCCCGGAAAACAGTTCATCCAGTCGCTCAGCTGCCCAGCCGCGCTGTCCTCGTCGCCTTCAAGGAGAGCACGTCCAACCTCACCAAAGCGGCCACCGGATAATGCGATTAACCCCTCAGCATGTTCTTTCACCCATGCTCGTTCAACGGTGGGCTGTGGATGTGACCGTTTTTCGGTATAAGCACGAGAAATCAAGCGGGTCAGATTTAAATAGCCTGTGCGGTTTTTTACCAGCAGGGTCAATTGCGTGGGGCGGTCGGGATGCTCTTCACTGGCAACCAACACGTCACAACCGCAAATTGGCTTTATGCCCCCCGCCATAGCTGCGGTGTAGAATTTAATCAACGCAAACATATTGGATTGATCAGTAAGTGCAACGGCAGGCATGCCCAGTGCGGCAACCCTGGTAATCAAATCATCAACGCGTACCAGTCCATCGACAATGGAATATTCGGTATGCAGGCGTAAATGAACAAAGGTTTTCGTCATGATTTCCTGCTGGGATTTTCGCTTAAGCGGGTTTAATAAGTTTGCCAGAAGGTTGCAGCTTCAGGCGGTTTGAACTGCCAGCAGCTCGATGGCTGATGATTTTTCCCAATCTGCTACTGGTTTAAATGATTTTCTATGTATATCACACGGCCCGAATTTTTGAAGGGTCTCCCTGTGTAACTCTGTCGGGTAGCCTTTATGTTGTGCAAATCCGTAGTCTGGATATTTTGCATCCAGCCTTACCATCTCTCGATCCCGGCTTACCTTGGCCAGAATAGATGCTGCAGCTATGGCGCTGATTCGCGAATCACCCTTTACCAGTGCTAGTGAAGCATAGTTCCAGCGCGGGCAATACAAACCATCGACATAGACAAACTCCGGTTTGGTCCGTAACAGCTTTACTGCTCGATGCATCGCCAGCAGGCTGGCCTGCAGGATATTAATATCGTCGATTTCCGTGGCGCTGGCAGAGGCAATTGCATAGCACAGGCTGGAGTCGATAATTTGCTGGTAAAGTTCTTCGCGCTGTTCGGTATTGAGCTTTTTTGAATCGGTAACTCCCTTGACGGGTCTGTTTGGATCCGGGATTACCGCAGCTGCAAACACCGCGCCAGCCAGGGGGCCGCGCCCAGCTTCATCAACACCTGCAATAAGTCGATGCTGATGTTCAGGAAGGCAGAGTGGCAGCTGCATTGGCTGTGCCCTCCCCTGTGATTAATTTGAGCACTGCTGTTGCGGCTTGAACACTGGCATCGCGACGAATCTGCTGATGAATATCGGCGAATCTACTCAGCAGATACCGGCGCTGCTCGGTGTCAAACAGCAGCCTCTCTATTGTAGCAGTAAGTTCTGGCACCGTGGCTTTGCTCTGCAGCAACTCAGGCACTAGTGATTCACCAGCCAGCAGGTTCGGCAAGCCCACATATTTAACTTTGACCAGACGCCTGGCCAGCATCCAGGTCAATGGTGCCAGCCGATAACAAATGATCATTGGGCGCTTCAATAACATGGCTTCCAGCGTCGCGGTACCGGATGCCAGCACCACCAGGTCGGCAGCTTTCATTGCGCTGTGGGAGTGACCATCGATAATATGAAAATGTTTGTCAAATCCATCGCTGATGCCTTGCTGGTTCAGCATCTCATTAAGTTGCAGACGACGTTCGGCATTTGCGCAGGGAAGCACAAAATGCAACTCGGGGCTTTTCAGCAGACATTGCCGAGCAGCGTTAAGAAATAACCCCCCAAGTCTGCTGATTTCATCTTTACGGCTGCCTGGCAACAGGGCTAGCACCTTCGCGTCAGTTGGAAGCCCCAGTTCAGCACGGGCCTTCATTTTGGCATCAGCATCATCAGCCTCTGGATCAATCTGATCGGCAAGCGGATGACCGATAAATCGAACGCCGATATTGTGCTGTTCGTAGACAGCGGTTTCAAACGGAAACAAAGCCAGCACCAGGTCTACCGCAAGCGCGATATCGTGGATGCGCTTTTCGCCCCACGCCCAGACACTGGGACTGACATAATGCACGGTGCGAATACCACGATCATGCAGCACGCGTTCTACGCGCAGATTAAAGCCAGGTGAGTCGATTCCGATAAACACATCGGGGGGGGATTTAATGAAGTGGTTCTGCAGATCTCTTTTGATGCGCAGCAGCTCAGACAGGCGCCCAAGTGGCTCGATAAAGCCCATTACTGACAGGCGCTCCATCGGTACCAGGGTGCGAAATCCGCAGGCAATCATCTTAGGCCCTCCGATTCCCTCGAATTGCGCGTCAGGACAATATTGTTGCAGCGCTTTTATCAGCCCTGCTCCAAGTGTGTCACCGGACACTTCGCCGGCTGCAATACCAATACGCAATATTTTTTTCATGTTATTGCTGCTTACACAGCGCCCGACTTTTGTTAACGCTGGATGCCACGCGTGGCGGACTCCAAAGAGGCGAGAAATACGTCAACTTCAGGAAACTCCTGAGCCAGCACCCGAATCTGTACTACTGCTTCCTGAAAACTTAAGCCCTTCAAATACAATATTTTGAATGCCAGTCGAATCATTTTGATACTTTCCGGACTGAATCCGCGTCGCTCCAGGCCGATGGTATTGATACTTCTGGCCGAAGGCGGTGTGCCGCTGACAATGACATATGCGGGCACATCATTACTCACATGCGTCATGCCTCCGACCATTGCATGTGCGCCGATTTTCAGAAACTGATTGACGCCTGCGTAACCACCTAGCACCACCCAGTCACCAACTTCCACATGCCCGGAGATACCCACATTATTTGCGAACACAGTGTGGTTACCAACTATGCAGTCATGGGCAACGTGAACGTAAGGCATCAGTAAGTTGTTGTTACCGATACGTGTGTAACTTACCCCTGCAGCAGTGCCGCGATGTAAGGTACACCCTTCCCTGATGATGTTGTTGTCGCCGATTTCAAGCCAGGTTTCTTCGCCGGCAAATTTCTTGTCTGCTGGATCCTCGCCGACTGAGGCAAACTGATAGATTTTATTATTTTTACCAATTTTGGTATTCGATTTAATTACTACATGGGAGCATATTTCAGACCCTTCACCGATCTCTACATTTGCGCCTATTATGCTCCACGGACCTATCGATACGTGTGCGGCCAGTTTTGCAGAAGGGGCGATAATTGCGCGTTCATCAATCAATTTATTTTCCTTTCGGCACACATGATTGTAGCTACACCAACCAATTCATTACCAACGGAAGCTCGGCAGGCGAATTTATAAATTCCACGCCTGCTGGTGATAATAGTGGCTTCAAGCATTAACTGATCACCAGGTATCACGGGACGCTTCAGTCGCACGTCATCAGCGCCAACGAAGTAATAGAGATAACCGTCTCTGGGCTTTTTCTCCTGGCTTTTAAAACCAAGTACACCCGCAGCCTGAGCCAGGGCTTCAATAATCAGTACGCCGGGCATAATCGGGTTATCAGGAAAATGGCCATTAAAAAAAGGCTCATTTACGGTAACGTTTTTGTAGGCCAGTATGCGTTTTCCGAGATCGATCTCAAGCACACGGTCTACCAGCAGGAAAGGATAGCGCTGGGGTAAATACTCTTTTATGTCGTCCACTTTCATCATAAATTATTTTATCCTGAAACCCACCTGCTTTAACTGTATTCACTTAAACAATACAGATTCTTCATTCGGCAATTATTCCTTTGTCACGAGCACTGCGTTCTAACTCCCGTAATCGTTTTGACATTTCATTAAGCTGAGAAAACCGAACGACATTCTTCCGCCATATACTGCTTTCCATTATGCCCGTTCCTGATGAATAGGCACCCGTATCCAACGATCTGGTGATCATAGACATTGCGCTGACTACTACTTTATCAGCAATGGTAAGATGACCCGCGAATGCGCTAGCACCACCGATCATGCAGTAACTGCCAAGCGTGGTGCTGCCAGCTACAGCAGTGCAGCCGCAGATGATGGTATGTTTTCCAATGACGCAGTTATGGCCGATCTGTACCTGATTATCAATTTTTACACCTTGTTCAATAATGGTGTCATCCAGCGCACCTCGATCGATAGTTGAACTGGCGCCAATTTCAACATCGTGTCCGATACGCACGCCACCCAATTGAGCAATCTTTATGGACTGTTCGCCGTCAAACGCGAATCCAAAGCCGTCGGCCCCGATCACTACACCCGAATGAAAGATACAGTTATCACCGATCACGACCTGATGATAAACGGTTACGTTTGCATAGAGTACGCTGTTGCTGCCTATCGTGACATCTCTGCCTATCGAGGTACCTGCACCAATACGGCTGCCAGCCCCGATAGTGACACGATCTTCGATAACAGCATGAGCCCCGACGATTACATCTGCGGCAAGTTTCGCGCTAGTGCTGATGCTGGCAGTTGGATGTATGGCGGGCAGATCAGTATCAGGCTCAACAGGTGTAAAAAGATGTGATGCACGTGCATAAGTGACATATGGGGCATCAGAGATCAGGCAGGCACAAGGGGCTTTATCTGCCTGATCCGGATGAATTATAAGTGCAGAGGCATGGCAGTCACTGAGTTGACTTGTATAGCGGGGATTGCTCAAAAAACTTAACTGACCCGGCCCGGCTGATTTAAGTGTTGCCAGACCGCTTATACCAATATCCGCTTGGCCACTCAGCCTGACATCGAGCAATTTTGCCAGTTCGCCAAGTGTGTAAAGGCTTTGTTTTTTTTTCACCTGGCGGACACCCGGACCTGTGATGAATATTATCGATTCAGTTCGTTCAGTTTGGCGGTAACCAGTGCCGTGATGCTGTAGGTGTTATTAAAAAACGCTACAGTTTCAGAATTAAGAACGATATCGTATTTGCCGTCCTTAACCACCGTTTCGATAGCCAGACCGAGGTTCTGACGCTGGCTGTCGATAAACTGCTGCTCACGTTGCTGCAGTGCTTCCTGCACACGCTCAGACATCAACTGTAATTGAACCTGTTTCTCCTGGGCATCTGAATTGAGTTTGCGTTTTTCCGCCTCACTCATTATGGATTCATCACGTTGTGCTTTTTCAACCAGAGCTCTCAATTCCCCATTCAGGCGATCAGCACGTTCCTGATCATCTTTAAATTCTTCCTGAATTGCAGCCTGCATTGTCTTGGCAACATCTGAATCAAACAATGCCTGTTGCAGATTAATAACACCAATAACTGGCTGGGTTTGCGCCAGCACTGAGCCGGAAAAAACCAGGGCTGCTACTAATAAAACTACATTTTTAATCATCTTCACAATCTATTCTCCACTTCTCTTCTCTCAATTAACGGTGTGACCACCATGTCTGCCTGGATTACTAGAATCCCGCGCCTATCGTAAAGTCAAACGACTTGGTCTGATCTCTGCTGTCTTTGGTAAACGGTTTTGCCAGATAGAATGTCAAAGGACCGAACGGGGAAAGGTAGGTCACACTGACACCCGCTGAATATCTGAATTCACCTAAATCAAAATTATTGCAGTTATTTCGCAGGGTTTGCAGCTCTGTACAGGCTGAGGAGAATACGTTACCCGCATCGATAAAGAAAGCCGACCGTATACGACTTTTATCTGCAACAAAAGGCATTGGGAACAGTAATTCTACACTACCCGTTGTTAATATATTACCCCCAAAGGCATCAAGGCGCCGGTTTATGTCGATGTTCTCTACCGCCAACTGCAACTGTGGGTTGCCATCCAGGTCGAGCACTTGCTGTCCGGTCGCGTCGAGAACCGGTACCGTCTGATACCCGAAACCTCCGTCAAAACCAACTGCGGTGCCTGACTCAAACACCTGGATGTTGCCATTGCCATCCTTCGCCAATGTTGTTGGCTGTAATAGATACCGCTGTGGATTAGTGCTACGCGGGCCCAGACTGTTTTCTTCGAAACCTCTCACCACACCATTTGAAGATAAGCCACCAGCGAAGAAATTATTAAAGAAGGGTAGACCGAGGGTGTCACCGTAACCGTCGCCATAACCCAGGTTGGTACGTAAATGCAGCACCCAGTTCTGAGTTATCGGCCGAAATATTTCTCCGACATAAGTCAGTTTATAATATTCAAGATCACTGCTCGGAATAGTCACTTCGAAAGATAACTGTTGGAATGAACCGCGATCTGCCAGTTGTCCGCGATTCAAAGTACTGCGAATCCAGTTAGTACTGGCGGTAAAGTTATCAAACTCATTGCCTTGCCGATCAATAAAACCAGGATCAGGATTTTGATTCCGGTATTGAGGCGGCAGATCAAATATGGATCCGGTTATCGCATCACGCACCGGCGCTTCAAACGGATTGGTATTGGCAGGAGCAATGATGTACTGGTTGACTTCCGGGAACAAGCGTGGCGATGCTTCGATTTCCTGAACGGTTATACCACCAGAGGTTAATTCTGTGTGGGTGTAACCGAAATTATACCCAATTTGCTGAATCTCACTGATTGGATAGGAGAAACTGAATGAACCGCCATAAGATTGCGTGGAGAAGCTGGCAATATTAAAGGGTGAATCCTGTTTCTGAAGAAATAAACTGAAACCGCGGCTCACGCCGTCAGCGGTGAAATACGGATCAATGTACGAGAACTGCAGACTTTCCTGGAAGGTACTTTTCTGCACACCAACCTGAACCGTTCTGCCAGTACCTAGGAAATTCTGCGCCTGCAATTGAGAGCTGACAAACCAGTCTCCCCCGCCACCGGAACCCACACTGAACGAGATGCTGCCGAAATTCTGTTCTGTCACCTCGAAGTTCACATCAATTTGATCTGTTGTACCTGGGACCTCTACTGTATCAACGGTGACCTCTGAAAAGTATCCCAGCCTTTCCAGCCTGATTTTTGAGAGCTCTATGAGCTGACTGGACGCAGGAGCACTTTCCAGTTGGCGCATTTCACGACGCAATACTTCATCAGCCGTAGCCGTGTTGCCGCGAAAATTTACCCGATTAACATAGGTGCGGTTACCCGGCTCTACAAGAAAAGTCAGCCCAACGGTCTGCTCGTCTTCATTAATATCGGGAAGTCCTGTAACGGTGGCAAAAGCATAACCAAAGTTACCAAGCACCTGAGTAATATACTCTTCAGTAGCAGTGACCAGGGCTTGTGAAAAAGTCTGTCCTGGCTGCACCAGCAGATACAGCCGCAGGATACCTTCGATATCAACAAGATCACCCGCCAGGTCTACTTCGTCGACAACAAAACGCTCGCCTTCAGTAACATTTATGGTGATATAGATATTTTCATTATCAGGAGTAATGGTGATAGGAGTTGAATCAACATTGAATTTAATGAACCCGTTATCCATGTAGTATGAAGTCAGCGATTCGATATCGCCGCTCAACTGCTCACGAGAATATTTGTTTCTGCCACTGAATGGCAGATACCAGGGTTTCAAACCAAGCTCAAAGAGACCAAGTAGTTCATCGTCTTCAAATTCATTATTGCCGACAATATTAATGTCCCGGATTCGGCTTTCTTTACCCTCATTGATAGTCAGGTCGATGGCAACACGATTGCGCGGTTGCTCTTCAACTTCAATTTCAACCGTTGTGCCATAGCGCCCACGAGAGGAGTAAACTTCCTGAATACCCTGGCGAATTGCTTCCAATGTAGCGCGGGTAAAAATGCCACCCTCGGTTATTTCAGCTGACTCCATATTTTTAAGGATGTCTTCAGTTTTAAGAACTTTATTTCCGGAAATATTTATTTCGCTTACAGATGGACGCTCCAGCACGTTAATAAGCAAGGTGCTGCCTTCGCGAGCGACTTCTACTTCCTCAAAAAAACCAGAAGCCGTAACGGCACGAATAATTTCAGCAGCAGTCTGACTGTTCACCTGATCGCCAATACCAACTGGCAAAAGACCAAATACGACCCCGGGAGAGATGCGCTGCAAACCATCTATGCGAATATCAGAAATGGTAAAGTTCTGCGCCTGTGCACTTACAGCAATTGTGGCTGCAAGAAAAAAACTGAGAAGAAATCTTGTCATGTAATTCATTCAAGCCTGAGCTGGTAACTGGATAATTTCGATGGAGATCTGGTGTCCGTATGACTTATAAAAGTCGATTGACATCATTATAAATCGCCAACACCATGATTCCTGCGATAATAAGTATTCCTAACTGAAGTCCAATTGCCTGGATTCGCTCCGGCACTGGCCTGCGGGTTATAGCTTCAATCGTATAAAAAAGCAGATGTCCACCGTCAAGAACGGGAATTGGCAATAAGTTCAGCACCCCTAAACTGATACTGAGAATTGCTAAAAACCCAAGGTAAACTTCCAGTCCATAACTGGCAGTTTCACCGGCCACCTGAGCAATGGTGATCGGACCGTTAATATTTTTAACGGATATCAGGCCAACAATCATTTTCTTGATTGAGGCAAGCACGAAAACTGATTTTTCCCACGTCTCTTGAACAGCAGGACCTATCGCTGAAACAACATTGTAGCTGATGTCCCGACGCATCTCCGCTGGCATATTTGCTAACAGATCATAACTTTGAACATACGCACCTATGGTACCCCTGAAGCTGCCGTCTTCGGCCGCACCACCCTGAGGGGTCACCAACAAGGTCTGCAAAGTGCCCCCTCGTTGGACAACGACTTCCAATTCCAGTTCCGGATTGGCGCGTACCAACCTTACCCAATGGCCCCAGCCGGTAATCGGCGTATTATCAGCCGAGATAATGATGTCCTCGGGTTGCATGCCCGCCAAGTCAGCAGGTCCATCTGCAACAACACCTTCTATCGCTGCGGGGATATCAAAGGGTATTAATCCTAATGAACCCAGCGGGTCTGGTTCAGCTGTGTCTGACTGCCAGTTCTGCAGTGTAATGACAAATTCAGTTGCATCGGAACTGCCAGCAGGTATTGCGCTGATACTGAGCCCACCGGTTTCTCCCAACCGTGACAGCAGGCGCATATTAACCTGTTGCCAGATACTGACAGGAACATTATCCACGGCTACTATCTCATCGCCAACACGCAGACCTGATTCCCAGGCAGGTGAATCCTCAAGAACCTGAGCAATGACCGGCGCGGTGCCGCTTAAACCATAGCTGACATTAATAATCCAAAATATAAAAATAGCCAGCAGGAAATTGGCCGCTGGACCTGCGACAACGATCAGCATGCGTTGCCAGACGGGTTTGGTGGCGAAAGAAAGGTGAAGCTGGTCGGCGGGTATCGCCTCGGCATCAACTGACTGAGTATCTTCCTGCCCCAGCATCTTGACATAACCACCAAGGGGAATGGGTGCAATCACGTACTCAGTGCCGTCTTTGCCCACCCAGGTCTTGACAGCCTTGCCGAATCCGATGGAGAAGCGCAGTACTTTTACGCCACAGCGTCTCGCTACCCAGAAGTGACCGAATTCATGAAATGTCACCAGAATGCCCAAGGTGACAATCAGTGCAGCAATATTGATTATCAGTTGTAGTGCCATACCAGTGCCATTAATTAAACAGCGCCTGTGCGCTTAATTCTATTGAGCATTTCTGTCGCCAGTGTTCTGGCCTCCAGATCAGCGCCACGAATAGTATCGAGAGTTTCTGCCTTGCTACAAGTGATTTGTGCCATCACGCGGGCAATGATAACAGGAATGTCCGTAAAACTAATCAAGCCCCTCAAAAAACTATCGACAGCAACTTCATTAGCCGCATTAATTATAGCGGGCATGGTACCACCCTGCTCTGCTGCCTGCATGCCGAGTTCCAGACAGGGAAATCTCTTCAGATCAGGTTTATAGAATTGCAGATCGCCACTGCTTACCAGATCTAAAAAATCCGCTCCCGACGGAGCCCGTGCGGGCCATGCCAAGCCATACGAGATAGGAACCCGCATATCGGCTGCCCCAAGTTGTGCAATCACCGAGCCGTCATTGTATTCAACCATTGAATGCACAATGCTTTGAGGATGGATAAGCACTTCAACCCTTGCGGGATTAAGCCCGAACAGGAAGCACGCTTCTATTAACTCCAATCCTTTATTCATCATGCTGGCTGAATCTACAGAAATTTTCCGACCCATAGTCCAGTTCGGATGTTTACAGGCCTGTGTCGGAGTGACTGTTGCAAGTTGCTCTATTGGCAGCTCGCGAAAAGGTCCGCCTGATGCAGTTAAGACCACCTTGCGCACGCCATGCTTTCGTAAATCGCTACCAATCAACCGCGCATCAGCTGGAAGGCACTGAAAAATCGCATTATGTTCACTATCAATTGGAATCAGCACCGCGCCGCTACGTGCCACTGCAGCGACAAATAATTCGCCGGCCATTATCAGGGCTTCTTTATTTGCCAGCAGGACTTTTTTTGCACTTTCAACCGCCGCAAGCGTGGACAGGAGCCCGGCCGCACCAACAATTGCAGCCATAACCGTATCAACCTCCTCGTGCGCGGCTACAAAACAGAGACCGGCTTCACCCGCTAGAACTTCAGTTGGAATTTCTGCAAGTAACAGTTTTTCCTTTAGAGCCAGTGCCGCCTCCTCATTAACCATTACTGCAAAGCGTGGCATGTATTGCACGCACTGCTTATACATCAGTTCGGTACTGGTGTTGGCGGTCAGCGCAAATACGCTGCAGTTTGACATCCTTGAGATAACATCAAGGGTGCTTGTTCCAATAGACCCGGTTGAGCCAAGTACCGTAATACGCTGGGTGCCGGACTTTGCAGAACGCTTTAAGGATTGTGGTGCGGGGTGCTTTGCCGCCGTTTCGCTGCGCAGGTCAATATCTGAAGTGTTATAAGCCATATCAAACCCATGCCACGTCTGGAAATAAATATATCATCAGGAGCACAAAAAACGGTGCTGCAGCGATTAGGCTATCTATGCGATCCAGTATGCCACCATGTCCTGGAAGACTGCGGCCACTGTCTTTAATACCCTGATGGCGTTTAAGCATACTCTCATACAAATCGCCAATGACACTGACAACGGCGATAAGCACTGCGGCCAAAATCAACAAGGCAATCAATCCAGGAGTAAGTGGAAATAATAATGTGTGCACCACAGCTATCAGCAGCAAAGCCAGGAGTGTGCACGAAGCAAGTCCGCCCCAGAAACCGGCCCATGATTTTTTCGGACTTAAGGCCGGAGCAAGCTTCTTGTGTCCCCATTTACGGCCTGCGAAGAAAGCGCCAATATCGACCACGCTGACCAGCGCAATCAATGCCAGCACCAGATACCCGGACACAGCCATGTATTTGAGTTGCAGTAGCGCAACCCATAGCGGAAGAATACAAAACATCCCCATCAATCCGATCAGAAAAACAGTCGCCCATGTCGACTGCGCGGCGGGGAATTTAACAATGTAGTAGAACATTAACAGCCAGAATGCTGCTGCAATAAACATCAGTACAATGACAGCATTACTATTCAAGGAACCGACTTCCGGTTTGAAACCCAGCAGCAGTGCGCTGAGACTGAGCAGCGCATAAAACGACAGCAGATAAAATGCTCTTTCACGTTTTTTGTGAAGCCCCATCAGACCGGTCCATTCCAGCAAGGCGGGAACCAAAACCACTGCCAGAACTATTCCAAAATAAAACGGCGGCAGGAAAGTAGTTCCAAGGTACAGCGCAGCAACCATCGCCAGTGCTGTGAGCACGCGGGTTTTAAGCACTGATGACACCCCCGGACCGCTTAAGCAACTCGTCACTACTCGACTCTTCACTAGCTGGCGAATCCAAGTGTCCATAACGGCGTTGACGCCGACTGAAGTCATCTAGGGCAAGTTGGAACTGCAAATCATCATAATCTGGCCAGTAGCAGTTGCTGAAATACAGTTCTGTGTACGCAAACTGCCAAAGTAAAAAATTGCTGATCCGGCTTTCACCGCCGGTTCGGATACAAAGATCGGGCATGGGCGCATTACCCAGGCAGATGTGTTGTTGCATCATAGCCACATCAACATCAGCGGCACAAATCTGTCCTGTTTCGACTTTCTCTGCAATCTGCCGGGCTGCCTCGGCGATATCCCACTGACCACCGTAATCGGCAGCTACGGTGACAAGAGTACCGGTGTTATTACGGGTGAGATGTTCAACGTCGAACATATGACGCTGCAGCCTCGCTGAGAAACCATGGCGATTTCCGATGAATTGCAGACGTACATTATTGCTGTGTAATTGATAGATGTCGTTGCGTTTGAGAACCGCTACAAATAAGGCCATCAGACCCTTCACCTCTTTATTCGGTCGCAGCCAGTTCTCGCTACTGAAAGCAAACAAAGTAAGATAGGGGATGTTGCGCCCAACGCAGGAATAAATTACTTCTCTGGCGGCCTCTGCACCTGCCCTGTGACCTGCGGCACCGGAGAGACCTTTCAATTTAGCCCAGCGATTATTGCCATCCATGATTATCGCTACATGCTGCGGCATATTGCCATTCTGTGAGCGATTTTTCGCTTCTTTTTCCATAAAATTGCCAGACTCTTTCATCAGTAAACTACCAGATCAGATTGCCAGCAGATCAGTTTCTTTTGCGGAGAAACTGGTTTCCACGGCAGCGATGTATCTATCAGTCAGTTTCTGTATTTTATCTTCAGCACGACGCTGTTCATCTTCGCTGATCTCTTTGTCCTTAAGCAGATCTTTGATATGAGCATTTGCATCACGGCGGATGTTACGGACTGCCACCCTCGCATTCTCTGCTTCAGATTTAGCCTGTTTGGTGTATTCGCGCCGAGTTTCTTCAGTCAGAGCCGGCATCGGAACGCGGATTGTTTCACCATTATTAGAGGGATTGATGCCAAGATCAGACCGCATGATTGCTCTTTCCACTTCGCCAATCAGGGGACGTTCCCACGGCGTAATAATCAGCGAACGACCATCTTCAACAGTAATATTTGCAAGCTGATTAAGTGGTGTGTCGGACCCATAATAAGAAACCATAATGCCGTCTAAAATACTAGGATGCGCTCGTCCTGTGCGGATTTTATTAAATGCCGACTCCAGTGACCCCAGACTCTTTTCCATTCGCTGTTCAGCGTCTTTGATTATTGCTGCTATCATTTTAATGCTCCCATCAGGTGCGCCCTGGCTTGTTCATTTACCGGTTCAGCGCGGGGGGTTTTCCAGAATGGTGCCATCAGGCACGCCCATCACATTGTTTAGTAATGCTCCGGGTTTATTCATATTAAAAACGCGAACCGGGATGTCGTGATCTCTCACCAGACAAATTGCTGTCAGGTCCATGACGCCCAGCTTTTTGTCCAGCACTTCATCAAAGGTCAGATGATCATACTTATGAGCATCAGGAACAAGATTTGGATCTGCTGAGTAGACACCATCTACTTTAGTTGCTTTGAGAATCAGTTCTGCATCAATTTCAATACCGCGCAGACAGGCAGCTGAGTCGGTGGTGAAAAAAGGATTACCGGTGCCCGCAGCGAATATAACTACATCGCCAGATTTTAGATGTCGTATTGCAGTTCTGCGATCGTAATGCTCAACCACACCGCTCATTGGAATTGCTGACATTACTCTGGTTGCTATATTAGCTCGCTCAAGCGCATCGCGCATAGCCAGCGCGTTCATCACAGTTGCAAGCATGCCCATATGGTCACCGGTAACCCGTTCCATGCCAGCGGCATTAAGTGCGGCACCACGAAAAAGGTTACCGCCACCAATGACCATGCCGATCTGAACACCGAGACCCACCAGTTGACCTATTTCAACGGCCATGCGATCAAGCACTTTCGGGTCGATACCAAAATCGGCATCTCCCATCAGGGCTTCGCCACTGAGTTTCAGGAGAATCCGTTTATACTTCCTGTCAGGCTTCACCATATTATTCAGATTCCTCAATTAGGTTAAGGACGTGAGATCTTCTGCCGATCAGTATCAGATTCACGCCCTTATTTTAAAATTTAAGCGCCTGGATCAGTTGCAGCTTATTTGCGAGCCTGGGCCGCCACTTCTTCAGCAAAATCGACCACCTCTTTTTCGATGCCTTCGCCTACTTCATAACGAACGAAACTAAGAATGTCGGCACCCGCTTTCTTTAGCAGTCCTGCTACTGTTATTTCTGGATCTTTGACGAACTGTTGTTCCACCAGGCTGACTTCTGCGATAAATTTACGCAGCCTGCCCTGAATCATTTTTTCAATAATATCTTCTGGCTTGCCGCTTTCGCGTGCCTGCGCAGAGTATATTTCGGATTCCTTAGCCAGCACTTCTTTGGACACATCTTCCGCACGCACTACCAGTGGATTCGAAGCAGCAACATGCATAGCAATGTCTTTAGCTAGAGAACTGTCGCCGCCTTGCAGCGCTATCAGCACAGCAATACGGTTATTGTTATGGACATAAGAGTCCACGATACCTTTATTAGCATCTTGGAAATTAATTAATTCGACACGTCGAACATTGATGTTCTCCCCGATTTTCTGGACCAGCGCTTCACGGGCACTTTCCAGCTCTCCTGCCATTAATGCAGCAACGTCACTTTCTTTGCGATCGTAAGCTGCATTCAGAACATTGCGGGTAAAATTAAGGAAATTTTCATCACGAGCGACGAAATCTGTTTCACTGTTTACTTCAATAATCACCCCGCAGTTTCCGTCTTCGGAAATACGTGTCATTACAATGCCTTCAGCCGCAATGCGGCCAGCTTTTTTCGCTGCTTTCATGCCACTGGCTTTACGCATATCATCGATGGCTTGTTCCATGTCGCCGCCGGATTCAACCAGCGCCTTCTTGCAGTCCATCATTCCCAGTCCTGTGCGCTCACGCAACTCCTTGACCATTGCTGCTGTAATTTCTGCCATGTCTTTGCCTCACTCTATTCTTTGATTAATACCAAAATTGTCTAAAAATAGCTTTAAAAAAAAGGGGCTACGCCCCTCTTTTTTAGCTGTTCTAAGCTGGCTTATACCAATCTCAAACCTTTTGTCTGGATTCGTCGAGGGGTTCAGCCAGCGCTGCCTTCGTCTGCTTTAGCTTCAGCTGCGGGCTGTGCAACAGTTGTCTCAGCTTCACTGACCTCTATGAATTCACTGTTGCTGCTGACTGCGTTGCCTTCGCCACGTCCCGCGATACATGCATCTGCGATTGCACGGGCATACAACTCGATCGCACGTAATGCATCGTCATTGCCGGGAATCGGGAAATCAACACCGTCAGGGTTGCTATTGGAGTCAACAACACCGATGACTGGAATGCGCAGATTATTGGCTTCAGTTACTGCAATACGTTCGTGATCAACATCAATTACAAACAGCGCATCAGGCAAACCAGCCATATCCTTGATGCCACCAATGCTGCGTTCAAGCTTTTCCATGGTGCGGCGCATCATCAGAGCTTCTTTTTTGGTGAGACGATCGAAAGTGCCGTCCTGTGCCTGTGCTTCAAGATCGCGAAGACGTTTAATTGAGCCACGGATGGTTTTGTAGTTGGTCAACATACCGCCCAGCCAGCGATGGTTTACATAGGGCATGCCGGCGCGTATGGCTTCTTCTTTAATGATCTTGCCAGCGGCACGTTTGGTACCGACAAACAGAACCTTTTTCTTCTTTTCGGCCAAACTGTGGACTTCTTCTAAGGCACGGTTGAGAGCAGGAACTGTGTGTTCGAGGTTTATGATGTGAATCTTGTTACGCGCACCGAAGATAAATTTCTTCATTTTCGGGTTCCAATAACGGGACTGGTGACCGAAGTGCACGCCCGCTTTAAGCATATCTTTCATAGATACAGTCATAATATTTCCTTCAATATAAGGGTTAGGCCTTCCACACACCCCATGGTCTGACTTCCTCTTAATAGCTCTGAACTACAAGAACCTGGAAGCACCCCAAACACATGTGACGGTATATGTGCGACATTTAGCAGGCCATCTTATGAAGACCTGCTGTTTGCGTTGTAAACCACATGATTATGCCAGAAAAAATTTACCTGGAGGAAGCAGAGGTTTGCGCAGTGGGCAGCTTTATACCATAAAGCCCTGTTTACTTAAAGCTCCGTGTACGGAAGTAAGGCTTTGAGGCGACGGCCCTGCTGAATTACAATAGCCGCGTTTTGAAGGCTATCAACCAGGGAATCACACACGCTTATGCCAATCAGCATTAAAACACCCGAAGAGCTGGATAAAATGCGCATCGCAGGTCGTCTGGCGGCTGAAGTCCTTGAGATGATAGAGGTTCATGTCCAACCTGGCATCAGCACCGGTGAACTAGACAGAATCTGCCATGACTACATTGTTAATGTGCAGCAGGCAGTCCCTGCTCCGCTGAATTACAACGGTTTCCCAAAATCTATTTGTACCTCATTAAATCAAGTGATCTGTCACGGCATACCCAGTGATAACAAGAATCTGAAGAAAGGCGATATTCTCAATATCGATATTACGGTGATTAAGGATGGTTTTCATGGGGATACCAGCAAAATGTTTATGATTGGCGAAGTGGCCAATCACGCCATGCGGCTGGTGGAAGTGACCCGAGAGTGTCTTTTTAAAGCAATTGATATTGTTAAGCCTGGGGTCAGAATGGGCGACATCGGACATGTCATTCAAACGCATGCTGAGGCACATAACTACTCTATAGTGCGCGAATACTGCGGACACGGCATCGGACGGGTATTCCATGAAGATCCACAGGTCCTTCATTATGGCAAACCAAGTACCGGCATGATTATCCAGGAAGGCATGACATTTACCATTGAGCCCATGCTCAATGCGGGGTCTCGTTATACAAAACTGTCTAAAAGTGACGGCTGGACAGTAAGCACTAAAGACCGTCGGCTTTCTGCGCAATGGGAACATACTCTGGCAGTTACCGGCAGCGGTTGCGAGATTCTCACCTTACGTAAGGAAGAAACCTTGTGAGCAATCTTTCTCAATCGCAGTCCGTCGACGGACCGGACGCTTCCAGCAAGCTCCTGTTCGATCGCGACGCTTTCGCTGCCAGATTAAAGGACCTTGAAAGGGGAGATATTGGCAATGCCCTGCCGCTGTTTCGCAGTGCACTTATTGATGCGCAACAGTTTCTTAATAATCGGTACCGTGCTAATGCGTCCATCGCTGATCTGATAACGGGACGGGCATGGCTTATTGATCAATTGCTGGGTTTTGCCTGGAAACTATTTAACTGGAATGAACCGAATAACATAAGCCTGCTGGCAGTCGGTGGCTATGGCCGCGGTGAACTGCATCCTCACTCTGATATTGATCTGCTGTTATTGACCAGAACCGATGATATCAGCCCCTGGAAAACCAGTATTACAGGCTTCTCTACCTTTTTGTGGGATATGAATCTCGAAATAGGTCAAAGCGTTCGTTCCATTGATCATTGCCGTCAGGAAGCGTTGAAAGACATTACAGTAGCAACCAGTTTAATGGAGTCACGGACCATCACTGGCCCTGCTGCGCTGCGAGATGAAATGATAGCGATAACCCAATCCGGTGATATCTGGCCAGCGCAGACTTTCTTTCGCGCCAAGCGTGACGAGCAATTTGCCCGTCATGAGAAATATTACGATATCGATTA
Source organism: Pseudohongiellaceae bacterium (assembly GCA_041689205.1). Taxonomy (GTDB): domain Bacteria; phylum Pseudomonadota; class Gammaproteobacteria; order Pseudomonadales; family Pseudohongiellaceae; genus JAVVEG01. The sequence goes on from JBDNGQ010000206.1 coordinate 33,340, forward strand.
CGCGCTTGAGCCTAATGTAAAGACCTCACCTGGAGGCCTGCGCGATATACAGACCATCGCCTGGATTGCCAAACGGCATTACAACGCCAACAACCTTGCGGATCTGGTCACTCTTGGCTTTCTAAGTGAGTCCGAGTATGAACAATTAAATAAAGGCGAGCATCTGCTGTGGAAAATTCGCTATGGCTTGCATCTGCTGGCCGGACGCAGGGAGGATCGTCTGCTGTTTGATAAGCAAAAAGAACTGGCAGCTATGTTCGGATATCAGGATGATGAGAAAAGTCTGGCGGTAGAAAAACTTATGCAGGAGTATTATCGGGCTGTAGCAACGCTGCGAGAACTGAATGATGTGCTGTTGCAGCATTTTGACGAAGCCATTCTTCGCAACGGTGAGAATAAGGAAATCACCCCACTCAACAAACGTTTTCAGATTCGCAATAAGTACATTGAAGTGAGTAATCCTGGCGTATTCAAACGGTTCCCGTTTGCATTGCTGGAGATCTTTGTTTTAATGGCGCAAAACCCACAGATTTCAGGCGTTCGCGCAGCGACTATTCGTTTGATTCGTGAGCACCGCTATCTGGTCGATGAAAAATTCCATCACGATTTGCGCAACGTTACACTGTTCATGGAATTACTGAGGTCTCCTCATGACCTGACTACTCAATTACGCCGCATGGCTCGCTATGGAATCCTTGGACGCTATCTGCCCGAATTCGGTGCTATTACCGGAAAAATGCAGCATGACCTTTTTCATATCTATACCGTTGACGCACATACTCTGCAGGTTGTGGAAAATATGCGACGCTTCCGACTGCCTGAAGCTGAGGAAAACTTCCCAATTGCAGCTCATATCGTCCGTCGATTGCCGAAGATTGAGCTGCTCTATATAGCAGGGCTTTATCATGACATAGCAAAGGGACGTGGCGGTGATCACTCTACTCTCGGGATGGATGATGCGGCACGTTTCTGTGTGCGACATCATCTCAGTGCCTGGGATACCAAACTCGTTTCCTGGTTGATTGGCAAACACCTGCTGATGTCGATGACTGCTCAGCGCAAGGATATTCTGGATCCGGAAGTCATCCACGAGTTTGCACTGGAAGTCGGTGATAAACTACACTTGGATTATCTTTATGCGCTAACCGTTGCTGATATCAACGCAACTAACCCCACTCTCTGGAATGCATGGAGATCGTCGCTGCTGCGCCAGTTGTATCTGAATACCAAACGTGCGCTCAGACGTGGTCTGGAGAATCCTCTGGACCGAACCGATCGAATCAAAGACAAACAGGAAAGCGCATTGCTCAAGTTGAAGGATAAAGGCCTAAGTGAGGCAGAGATCAATGCCATCTGGGAGACCACCGATGATGAGTACTTCGTACGGGAATCGGTGTCGAATATTGTCTGGCATACTGAAGCGATTGCCCGCAATAAAGGCGAAGATCTGCTGGTCCTGGTGCAGGATCCCATCGATGCACTGGGAGAAGGCGCCACTCATATTTTTATCTACACAGTAAATCGACATCATCTTTTTGCAATCAGCGCCGCAGCAATGGAGCATCTGGGCTTAAATATCCAGGACGCACGCATTTTCACCTCGGCCAAAAACTATTGCATGAATACCTATACGGTGCTGGCAAGCAGCGATATGTCTCAGCAAAATAAACTGATTCGTGCTGACCAGATAAAGCGCACGCTGCGGGAGTATCTGGCTGATCCGACCAGCTATTTAAAACGACCAGGAAAGCGCACGCCGCGCAAGTTGCAGCACTTCAGTCAGCATATTGAGACTGACATTATCAACAGCGATAACAAACCCTATTCAACTCTGGAAATCAGTTGTCCGGATAAGCCTGGCATTCTTGCTGCTATTGGCAAAGTATTCGCTGCTCAGCAGATTCAATTACTAAATGCTCGCATCGCTACATTGGGCGAGCGCGTTGAGGATTTATTTTATATTGTAGACGCCTACAATCAGCCGATAACAGATTCTGCATTAATTGAGAAGCTGCAAGCTGACCTCAAGACTGAACTTGGCACATGAATCAGTTCAAGTACCTGCTGAGAGTTTAAGTATAATACGTTGATTTTTAGAAAATTTAACAGGATAAGTTCAATGAATTTCAAGTCTTCCCTGCACAGTTTCGCGATTGGAATAGCCAGCAAAAATTCAGCAGATGAATTGATTGAAGTCTACTACCCTCGCCCAATGCTCAATCCCTCCGCAACATTGACAGCAGCAATAGCTAGTATAGCCGGCTATACCATTGGTAATCAGGCTGTCAGAATATCCACTGAGCAGTGCGCGCAAATTGGTGTGGCTATTAAATCAGTTGATGCGGAACTTGCGGAATTGTGTGAGGCCTTGCAGGACAGTAAGAAAACTCTTGTCGTTGTTTTTATACAAAGTGATCAGGCACCTGTCAGCGTTGCTGAGGTTTATCTAAAGCTGCACTTGCTTTCGCATCGTCTTTGCAAGCCCAATTCGCTTAATCTGCAGGGGTCATTCGGCATACTGCATAATATTGCATGGACTAATCACGGTGCAATTTCTCTGGAGGATCTGCCCGCCCGGCAACTCCAGGCCCGCATGATGGGTCAGGTGCTCAATGTCATGTCCATCGATAAATTCCCGCGCATGAGCAATTACGTTGTACCTGCCGGTGTGCGGATTGCTGATGCGGCCAGAGTCAGGCTTGGTGCCTACCTGGGCGAAGGAACCACTGTGATGCATGAAGGTTTCGTTAATTTTAATGCGGGTACTGCGGGTTCTGCGATGATCGAAGGTCGCATTTCTGCTGGCGTAATGATTGGAACGGGTACTGATCTGGGCGGAGGTTGCAGCACCATGGGAACTTTGTCAGGTGGTGGAACGGAACTTATCTCAGTGGGTAAAGATTGTCTGATCGGTGCAAATTCAGGTCTGGGCTTCCCGCTTGGTGACAGGTGCATCATTGAAGCTGGTTTATATGTTACTGCCGGCACTAAAGTCCTGTTGCTTGATCAGGATAATAGTCCCGTTAAAATCGTTAAAGCCCGTGAATTATCCGGGCAATCTGATCTATTGTTTCGCCGCAACTCGCAAACCGGCGCAGTTGAATGTAAAGCGAATAGAACCGCCGTGGCACTAAATGCAGAACTTCACAAAAATAATTGAAACAGCAGAGTCCACGTATGCAGGAAATCTGATTTATGTCGCATGACGAACACTCACCTACTCTGGCTCTGGCGATTTCATTAATTGAAAAAGCGTCCGTTACCCCCGAGGACATGGGCTGCAACCAATTGATGATGGATCGGCTCGAAGCCATGGGGTTTCGAGTGGAATCTTTATGTTTTGGAGACGTTAAAAATTTCTGGGCACGTCTCGGGAATACAGCTCCCTTATTCTGCTTCGCTGGCCACACCGATGTAGTCCCACCCGGACCCTTGGAACAATGGCGATATCCTCCATTCTCTCCAACAATAGAGAATGGAATGCTTTATGGTCGCGGTGCTGCCGATATGAAAGGCAGCCTGGCCGCAATGGTGACAGCATGTGAAAGGTTTACCGACAGTTTAAAACGACAGGGTAAGCCTGCACAGGGATCTATCGCATTTTTGATCACCAGTGACGAAGAAGGTGCTGCGCTTAACGGCACCCGCAAAGTCATTGAAGTGCTGGAAGCACGTAAGGAAAAAATTGATTACTGTATTGTCGGCGAACCCAGCAGCAGTGAGCAACTTGGCGACACCATTAAAATAGGTAGACGTGGTTCTTTGCATGGCAGATTAAAGTTTCTGGGCGTGCAGGGACATATCGCTTATCCCCATCTGGCAGACAATCCTGTTCATTTCGGACTGGCCCCTCTGCAGGCTTTATGCGCAGAGATATGGGATGAAGGTAATGCGGCATTCCCACCAACCAGCTTTCAGATATCCAATATAAAAGCGGGTACTGGTACTGATAATGTCATTCCTGGCACCCTCGATGTGGCGTTTAATTTTCGCTATGCAACAGCTTCGACTGAGGCTCAATTAAAAATCCGTGTCGTCGAAATTCTGTCACACCACACACAGAAATATACACTGGACTGGCATTTGTCAGGCGAGCCGTTTCTGACAGAACGAGGCAGACTAATTGATGTGGCAATTGAAACCATTGCCGAAATCACAGGGATTCAGGCACAAACGTCCACTTCAGGCGGCACCTCAGATGGCAGATTTATTGTTCCCACTGGCGCTCAGTTGATCGAACTGGGGCCAATCAATGCCACTATACACAAGATTAATGAATGCGTAAAAGTTGAAGATATAGACTATATTTCAAAGGTTTATGAAGGAATATTACAGCGACTTCTTGATCAGGGTAGCTGATTCGAGAGCACTGAAAGTCCCTTATTCTTCAAGCAGACCCCGGATTTCAGCAACAGGCATCATTTCAATATCACGGAATTTTGGATTGATCAGTTCGCCTTCCTGCTTCATGTGTAGAATGCTGGAGTACATTTCAGCAACAAATATCCAATTGTTAGCCGCAGTTCGTTGATTGATCCCGTAATGTAGCTGTTTTCTTAGCGTCGGTGGCAACTTACCCAGCATACTCTTGCTTGCCCATATGGAGCCTTCACGGGCGAAATCACTGATCCTCGAGGCATAATTTACTGTCTCACCAAGCACCGTAAACTCGAAATGAGCGCCTGCAACAAAGGTACCAAACCATTCCTGTCCTTCATGTAACCCAATATTCAAGTACATATTATTAAACCAACCCTTGCGACTTTGCCAGCGCAAGGTTATGCGGCGCATCATCTCTTTTAGTTCCGTGGCACAGTGAATGGCGTTTGAGACATAGTCGCAATCAGGCTGAGGGAAGAAAAAATACACCATCCCGTCACCAACATGCTTGCCATAGGTACCGTAATATTTACGGAATACAGGTTCGCTTTCCTGCCACATGGTGTTGATCAATTCAAAATACTCTTCAGGTGGAAGTTCTGAGCAGATGCGCACTGAATCCTGCAGATCTGCCACCAGCACAGCAACATGACTGAGTTGCGGTTTGCGCCGCTTAATCAGCTCCCGGGTAACGTGATTACGCTGTGACAGAAAGTTCAGCAGGTCTGCATCGTTGGCCATGACCGGACTGTATGAGAATAAAATACCTTCACGAAACATGGACACATATAAATTGGCTGGTATCTCTTTACCCTGCTGATCAAAATACAAAGAATCGAAATGCACGATGGCTTCTTTGCCAACACTCGTGACTTCATTATTCAGTTTTTCGAGGAGAGACAGGTGACGATCATCAATCGAATAGAACAATTTGCTGATCGCGATTTGATCAAGACGATCTTTTGCTGCAGCAAGGTGAGGCTTTAGAATATCCGCCATATAATCATCCCGAAATTCATTATTCGCGACACTTGCCAGCAGCAATTTCAGTAAATTCCGCGATTCCCCCTCGGCCAGGTCAGCATTGCCGAAAATATCTTTAAACGCATTTTCGTTCCACCAGATCAGTTCGAAATTGTTGTCTACCATATAGGCCGGTCCCGGAAAGTTATCTACACTCAACTCCAGAGTGGCATTCTGAGAGGGTTGTTCGGATTGATAATTTTCAATCGTGGCCGGTAATACCGCAGTTGATTCAATTGTTTTGTCAACGACAGTCTTACCGCATTGACGTGCAATCTCGGCCATACTTAGCCCCTGCTTTTTTAGCAGTTGTACCTCTTTAATGCGATCTAACGAATTGTCAGGAAAGAACCCCAGGCGCGTGGCCCGATCACTGCTTGCCAGGGGGGCGCTGATATGAGGGGATGGCAAAATGCCCAGAGCTACATAATTGTTCAATGTAGCCCTTGAGATACCAGTAATTTCGATTAGTTGCTTGCTATCTATCATGATGTGCAAACTCGCAGAATTTTATTTATACAGTATATTTATACTGTATAAGATATGTCAACAAAATAATCTTGGGCGCTGAATCAGCCTTATTGGTCTAGAAAAATACATTAAGCGCATCTAAGCGGTATAATTATACAGTCCAACCTGTATTCGCTGCAGTAGCAAAGAGAGCTGAGTTGTTAAAGTCCATTGACAATAGATGATGCAGGAGTGCAATCAGCAGAGATAAATATCAAAGCGGCTGGACTTGCCGGTAATCTCCAGGGAGGGCTTACAGTCATCGAGCCATCCGGCATGGCGTGGCCGCTTTACCACTACTCTGCGCCTGGCTTTTAACAGACAAGTTTTCAGCAATCCCGCAGGTTCCTCCTCCTGCACCAGGAGCTTCTGTAGCACCTGCATGTTTTTCTTTACTTTGGCTGACTTATTTCGTTCGGGAAACATTGGATCAAGATAGATGACGTCCACCTCATCAAGCTGCGGCAGCAGTACCCTACTGTCTCCCAGGGTCAGCTTAATACGACTGGCTGCCGTAAGCAGAGTCGCTTGATCGGATTCCTTTGCTCTGCGTAAGCCATCCGCCAACAAGGCATGCACTACCGGTGATCCTTCGATCAAATGCAAATTGAATCCAAATAATGCCAGTATAAAACTATCCTGCCCTAACCCCGCAGTTGCATCCACTATGTTCAGGTGCAGCGCTTTTTTTCCACCAACAGCCTTTACTACTGATTCAGCGGCCAATGCTTGCTTTTGCCTCCACAGAAAAGATGCGTCACTGAAATCAACACAGATTGATTGTTGTGATCCACTCATAGTGTGCAGGTGGAGAGTTTGATCAACATAATGAAGAAGAAAGTCGAAGGATTGCTGTTCGGGAGGTAATGAAGATTGTGAATTGAAACTTACGGGTTCTTCAAGAACAGGCAGCTTCAGTTGCTCAGCCAGTGCTTCAGTTCGTCGAAGATTCGCTGTATTGATCTGAGTTGGATTCTTCCTGGAGCTTATAAAACCTGTAGCGACGCGAACGCCAGCCATTTGTTATTTATACTCCAATTGCTCTTTCAAATAGATTGGCAGTGCATGCTCTGCATCAACTGCTTCGCCTGCTAAAAACTTCTGCATTGCCAGAACGCTCAGTACGGATGCCTCGGGGAAAATTTCAGGAAAATAGCTGTTTAGAGATGAGGTAATCTGCTTTCGTAGTTGGCCACCCTCAACCCATGCATTACCGACACCCGCACTATCATCAGAAATGCCCATAAACGCCGACGCCAAAGAACTAATTGCAACAACCTGCTCGTCACCCTGCAAGCACACACTGATTTCTTTTGCAGTTTTCACTGCCTTGTATGCCGCGAGATAAATCTCATCCTCGCGCGCCTGCAGCGCTACCTGAACTCGATTAAGCTTATGTTCTCGAACGGCTGTAAAAGCCATAACAGCAAGCGAGGATATAGTTACAACGGGGATGTTATGAGCGAAAGCCAGTCCTTGAGCCACAGCCCCGCCTATACGCAAGCCTGTAAAAGAGCCTGGCCCACGAGTAAATGCGATGCCATCAAGATCTGCCGACATCAATCTAAACTGTTTCAGCAGTTTCTGGACCATTGGTAGAGTTTCTTTAGCGTGCTGCCGAGGCAGTTTGCTGCGCAATTGTTCAATGTGTCCATCGCGATTTAACGCGACAGAACAGATCTCAGTAGAGCTATCGATAGCAAGAATAAGAGGCATGATTATTATACTTCTATAAAACTAAAAGCACCCCCTCCAGTTACTCGAACCAAAGGGAGTGCTTTTTATTGCAGGGCAACGTCAAATATCAGCTCGCGCTGGGCGCCGCTGCAGCCGCAGGAGCGGCTGATTTAACTGTTTTTTTCTTTGCTGCTTTTTTTGCTGGAGCTTTTTTAGCGGCAGGCGATTTCTTTGCTACTGGCGATTTCTTAGCGGCGGCCTTAGGGGCACTTGCCTTTTGAGCCGCAGCTTTCTTTGCCGGCGCTTTTTTGGTAGTTGCTTTAGCCGGCTTAGCCGCTGTAGTGACTCCTTTTTTTGCGGGAACCTTTTTTGCCGCTACTTTCTTCACCGAATCCTTCTTTACGGGTGCCTTGGCTGCTGGTTTTGCAGTCGTTTTAGCAACCGTTTTCTTTTTAGCCGGGGCCTTAGCCGCCAATTTTGTTTTCACGGCCGCTTTTCGGGATGCTGCCTTATCTTTGGCAGCCTGTTTTTTTTGTGCAGATTTAGCTTTAACAGCCGTTTTTCTTGCTGCAGAGCGTTCGCGGGCTAATCTTGCTTTGGTAGCAGCTTTGGCTTTGGTGGCAGCCTTTTTAGCCGCAGCTTTAGCTTTAGCAGCAGCCTTTTTAGCAGCAGTTTTTTGTTTCAGCGCAGATTTCTTTGCTCGGGCTTTTTCTTTCGCTGCATCAGCAGCGGCACGCTTCTTCTTCCACTGATCTGCATATGCTTTTACTGCTTTTTTCAGATCGCTTTCAGCTTTTGCAACTAGTGTTGCCTGCCGGGCAGTTGCAACTTTTTTCTTCGCTTCAGCGTTTGCGGCTGCAGTTACAGTTTTGACACTGGCTTGTACAGCTTTAATTTTGGCCGTCAATTCGCTAACTTTCTTACTGGCTTTACCAACAACTGCTTCTGCAGCAGCGGATGCCTTCTTACTGGCAGCAGTTGATTTTTGTCCCGTCTTGCCAGCAGTTGCTTTGGATTTGCTTTGTGCGGCACTTAATTGTTTGTTTTGAGCGGCAAGGTCTTTATGCAGTTTAACCAGAGATGCTTCCGCTTTTGTTAAAGCAGCATCACCGGTTTTTTTTGCCACTGATTTAGCAGGCGCTTTCTTGGTAGCTTTTACTTTAGCCATACTCATATCTCTCCAGAAAATGTGGAAAAAACCTCTTCACGCTCTTCAACACGGGCCACTCCCACGTTTGATCGGCACATTAGCATAAAAACCAGAATCCATATAGCAATGCGTGGTTTTTTCTACAAAAAATCAACTACTTTTAATGTTTTTATTTAAAAAATGGCATTTTATGCTAACAAAACGGTTTCAATTTTTTCGCGAATTACATTCACATCATCTTTACCGATAATTTTTACAACGATGATTTTCTCGCCTTCACTCTGTAACTTTCGGTAAAATTCAACCAAGGGTTTGGTTTGATTGTGATAAACCTGCAGCCTTTTTCTAACCGTATCTTCACGATCATCTTCACGTTGAACAAGTTGCTCGCCAGTTTCATTATCGCGATTTTCAATCTTAGGTGGATTATGTATGACGTGGTAAATACGTCCTGAACCAGGATGCACTCTGCGACCGCTCAGACGGCCAACAATTTCCTCGTCATCAACTTCGATCTCAATAACAACGTCGATATTTATGTCAGCATCTACCATTGCCTGCGCTTGTGGTATTGTGCGTGGAAATCCATCCAATAAAAATCCGTTAGCACAATCCGGCTGTTCAATTCGGGCTTTTACCAGCGTAATTATTATTTCGTCAGTAACCAGGCCTCCAGAAGTCATGACTTCTTTTACCTGCAAACCCAGCTGCGATTCTTCTTTAACTGCGGCCCGCAACATATCACCAGTGGATATTTGCGGAATATCAAACTTTGACGTAATAAAGTGGGCTTGTGTGCCTTTACCAGCACCAGGGGCCCCCAGTAAAATTACTCGCATAACTCACTCCTAATCAATTCTGACATGCATTATTGTATCGATAAATTCATTAATAGTTGCCTCTTCAGAAGAATCTGTGGGCAGTTTTTGGCACAGGTAACGCGCCAAGCGCATGATACAAGGCAATCTCAGCGGCATGATAGGTTCTAAAACCATACGATTTTCTGGTAGTCAGTTTCGCTTTGTTGTTAAAGCCC
>JBDNGQ010000207.1:0-1514 GCA_041689205.1 Pseudohongiellaceae bacterium
AATTTTTCCAGCAAATAGGAGGTAATGGCGCCGGACTCAGAGAGTATCAGGCCATCATCCTCAATCACCGGCGACTTGCCGAGCGGGTGAATGACTTTGAGATCATCGCCGGCACGCATGGTGGTTGGGTCGCGGTGGTAAACTTTCAGATCATAGGGGGCGTCGAGTTCTTCAAGCAGCCAGACAGTGAAGATTGAACGGCCGATGCGCAGATGGTGTAAGGTAATCATGGTGTCAATTCCAGTTGATGCAGTCAGTAAAGCGATCAATTGACGTTTACGTCAACGTCAATATAATGAAGCGATCTATTTTCCGGTCATCACTATAACCACTATCACCGGCCAAAGCACTCATCAATCCAGCAGCTCAATCAAACAGGAGCATAAACGGTGTCCCAGGTAATGCAGCAACCAGCAACAGCGAAGCGCGACGACGCGAACAATCCCGGCGCAGCGACAGCTCCGGTCAACTGGCCCCGTTTCATCACCGCTGCCAGCCTGTTTGACGGTCACGATGCCGCCATTAATATCATGCGCCGCATGCTGCAGGCCTCCGGTGCCGAGGTGATTCACCTGGCCCATAACCGCTCCGTGTACGAGGTGGTGGAAGCCGCGCTGCAGGAAGATGTGCAGGGCATTGCGATCAGCTCTTATCAGGGCGGCCATATCGAATACTTCAAATACATGATCGATATCCTGCGTGAGCGTGGTGCCGGCCATATTCAGGTGTTCGGCGGCGGTGGCGGCGTAATCATCCCCAGTGAGATTAAAGAGCTGCACGACTATGGCGTAAAACGTATTTACTCGCCCGAAGACGGCCAGCGCATTGGTCTTCAGGGCATGATTGATGACATCATGCAGTCCGTAAAAAGTGCGGGTCTCGCCCCCTCAATGGCCTCGGCTGATGCCCTGATGGGTGGCGATCATCTGAGCCTGGCGCGCATGATCACCCTGCTGGAAAACTCTCTGTGCAATGATTCTGTGCGCCAGCAACTGGCTAACGCAGCAAGTATGCGCGGAAAGCAGACGCCCGTGCTCGGCATCACCGGCACCGGCGGCGCGGGCAAATCTTCGTTGACCGATGAGATTATCAGGCGCTTCCGCCAGGACAGTGGCGACGACTTGAAGATTGCGGTACTCGCTATCGACCCGACACGACGCAAAAGCGGCGGTGCACTGCTGGGCGACCGCGTCCGTATGAACGCAATCTATCATCCCAGCATCTTCATGCGCTCAATAGCCACTAGAAATGCCAGAACGGAAGTGCCCGAAGGGCTTGCCGATATGATCAATGCCGTGAAAGCCTGCGGCTTCGATCTGATCCTTGTTGAAACGCCGGGTATCGGCCAGGGCGATGCCGGCATTGTGCCATTCTGCGATACCTCGCTGTATGTGATGACGCCGGAATTCGGTGCCGCCAGTCAGCTGGAAAAAATCGACATGCTCGATTACGCCGATGTGCTGGCGATTAATAAATTCGACCGCAAAGGCGGCGAGGATGCCCTGCGCGATGTC
>JBDNGQ010000208.1:0-7406 GCA_041689205.1 Pseudohongiellaceae bacterium
CCACGGACTGCTCAGCCTGGCCTTCGAAATTCATTATCGCAAGCATGAAATGCGTATCACCATAACGGCCAATGCTATCCGGATCGCCATTGAACCAGCCTATGAAATGCCCATCTGCGTGGGCGTGAAGTCCGAGCGTTATTGGATGAAAGCCGGCGAGACACGAGAGTTCATGCTTTGAAATCACCTGCGCAGGTCAGCTGACGGCCGCTCTGATGATGTACCGCTCCGCTGAAAATACCGGCATCGTGAGGATGACAGTTGCAGCGGCCGGATCAGCGGCCTGATCTTTAATCCTGTGGAATTTGATCCTGTAAAAAACGCTACCTTGAACCACAATCACGATGTGCGAGTAGCTACGAATTTTTCCGAGTTGGACAGTTGGGGAGCAGACTGTGAGACATTTCTTGCGGCTATCGGAGATTATGGTCTGTTCCCGCAGCGGCGAAATCTTGAAGCTGTTTCCGGCGTACAATTTCTCTCTACAGACAGTCTTCCAGCAGCGCGCCGGTCAACCGTACGCGATATGTATTTCAAGCGACAACAGCGTTTAAAGACCGAGGGCCATGATCGCTACTCGGTTTTTGAGAACCCTGACGAATCAGAAGCGCTGCAGGGCATACAGACTGTCGATATGATGTTCGGCATGAACCTGCAGAAGGAGCGTTTCGCCAACCAGCAGCGCGACATGATCCACTGCGTTCACGATAGTCAACGTGTGTTTTCAGTCATGCGTAATAGCTGGGTTCGCCTGGCACAACGAATTTTGACGGTTGCATCGCAAGAATCAGTACGACCTGATACAGCAGCTCCATCTGGCAATGGTCCTCGATCAGTTTACCGAGGGATAATCCGCCCGCACCTGTGCCGCAATTTCCTTTGCCTGTGAAGATGCTCAATGAGCTGGGTCAATCGGTTGCAGGGTCAGCCGTGGCGCACGTCGAGCCTGGCTGCGCTGCTCGTAATCATAGGCGATCGCAATTAACTCAGGCTCCGAGAAAGCGGCGCCGATAAATGAAATGCCCACAGGCAGATCGTTAATGAAACCGGCAGGCACGGTGATGCTCGGGTAACCTGAAATCGCCGCCAGACTTGCGCTGGACACGTAGTTTACTGAGCCGCCGTTGTCGCCATTCTCCAGATCAATCTTCCAGCCCGGACCATTACTCGGTGCCACCAGTGCGTCGAGCTGTTCACTTTCCAACAGCTGATCCAATAAGCCCTTGCTGCTGAGTTTGCTGTAGCTGAGTGCCTCAAGATATTCAGGCTGGGTCAGGTCGCCCTTTTCCTGAGCCTGCACAAATATCTCCTGGGCAAACCAGGGCATCTCCTGCTCGGCATTGGCTTCATTGAAAGCAATTAAACCGGCCAGACTCGTGGTTTCACCACCGCGCTGCGACAGATACTGATTGATGCCGTTTTTGAATTCATAGAGTAAGACCTGGTACTCGGAGTTGCCCATTTCTGCAGGAATCTCAGGGTAGAGATCAACCAGGGTAGCGCCACCCGCGCGCAGCACCGCCAGTTGTAATTCCAGCAGCTGATCCACCGCCGGATTGCGGCCGCTCAGATGCCTGAGTACACCGATGCGTTTACCCTGCAGAGTGCCGGTCTGAAGATACGAGGTGTAGTCCAGAGCGCTGGTAGTCCGTTCACCGGTGATCGGATCGGCAGCATCCGCACCAGTCATGCCGCTGAGCATGGCTGCGGCATCAGCCACACTGCGGGTCATCGGACCAGCGGTATCCTGACTGTGCGCGATCGGAATGATGCCGCTGCGTGATATCAGTCCCAGCGTAGGTTTGATGGAGACAATGCCATTGTTACTGGCCGGGCAGATCAGTGAGCCATCGGTTTCGGTGCCGACAGCCAATACGGTGAGATCTGCCGACACCGCTACAGCGGAACCTGCACTGGAGCCACAGGGGGTAATTTCTGCGTTATAGGCATTAACGGTTTGACCGCCTCTGGCCGACCAACCGCTTGATGAGGTCACTGAACGGAAATTGGCCCACTCGCTGAGATTAGCTTTGCCCAGGATGACGGCGCCCGCCGCACGTAACTGCTGGACCACAAAAGCATCCTGAGCGGGCATTGGCGCTTCCATCAATGCCAGGCTGCCGCCCGTGGACTTCATCTTGTCCGCGGTGTCGATATTGTCTTTGAGGAGCACGGGAATGCCGTGCAGCGGCGAGCGCACAATGCCAGCGGCCCGTTCTTTATCGAGCTCTATCGCGATAGCCAGAGCGTCCGGGTTGATCTCAACCACGGCCAGTAACGCAGGGTTAAATGTCGCAATGCGCTCCAGGTAATGCCGGGTGAGTTCTTCGGCGCTGAGTTGATCCGCAGCCATTGCCTGCTGCAGAGTGCGGATGTCAGGGTCCTGCGGAACATCAAAGCGCGATGGCGTCGCTGTGCATGACAACAGGGTCAGGGCCAGCGCGCCTATCGCGAAGGGGGTGCGACAGAATGTAAAAATTCGCGAGCTGATTTCGGGCATGGTTTCCTTTCCTGGTTGGGGTTACTCAGCCCGTGTTATACGACAGAGTGCTGCTTAACGGAAGCCCTCCGTATACTCTCAAGGCGCCCCGAAGCCGGTAATCTGCCCGTTCAGCCGGACAGGTAATTCCACATTGTTCCAGCTTCGACGATGGCATACCATACGCGCCTTGCAAACTTCCATGCCTTTTTCTATGAATCTGTAGCCATTTCATGTTAGCTGAACGCCTGCATTACAACAGCGCCACCTTGCGCAGCCTGATGTCGATTGCACTGCCAATGGTGGTGTCGCAGGGTGCGTTTGCCGCAATGATTTTCACCGATCGTTTTTTTATGTCGAAGATTGATGCCACCCATATGGCCGCCTCGCTGGGCGGGGGGGTGGCAGTATTTTTTACCCTGTGCTTTTTCTCTGGGGTGATCTCCTATGGCAATGCGCTGGTAGCGCAATATCTGGGCGCAGGCGAGACCGCAAAATGCTCGCGGGTGGTAACGCAGGGTCTCGGTATGGGACTGCTGTGCCTGCCGTTGCTGTTCATCGTTGCGCTGGGCGTGCTGAGTCTTTTTGACGTGATGGGACATGACGCGGCCGTGCTGGAGTTGGAGCGCAGCTATTACATCATTCTGATGTCCGGCGCGCTGTTCAGTTTGTGGAAGGTCAGCCTGTCCTCTTATTTTGCAGGCATTGGCCGCACGCGCGTGGTAATGGTCTGCGATCTGGCCGGTCTGCTGTTGAATGTGCCGCTGTGCTGGGCGATGACTTTCGGTGAACTGGGCTTTCCTGCCCTGGGGATAGTGGGCGCTGGGATCAGCACGGTGGTTTCTGCAGTTTTCGCGCTGCTGTTGTTTTTCATTGCCTACTTCGCGAAGAAGAACCGCGAAGCCTTTCAGGTGATGCTCTCCTTCTACTTTGATAAGGCAATCATGCGGCGCTACCTGCGGCTGGGTCTGCCCTCCGGCGTGGAACTGTTCATGAATGTCGCCGCGTTTAATCTGTTCCTGTTGATGTTTCAGGGTTATGGCGTGGTCGAGGGTGCTGCGGCTGCCATTGTGCTCAACTGGGACATGCTCTCTTTTGTGCCCATGCTGGGATTGAATATCGGCGTGGTCAGTCTGATCGGACGATCGGTTGGTGCCAACAGCATGGAAAAAACCAACGAGGTTATTACTGCGGGCTTTTTGATCGCGGTGTTCTGGTCATCGGCGCTGGCACTGGTGTTTATCGTGTTCCGCTTTCCACTGGTCGATCTGTTTGAACCGCCAGTTGGCGACTTCAGCGAAATTCGCGTATTAGCGACTTTTATGATGATCGGGCTGAGCTGCTACACCATGGCAGATGGCCTGATTCAGGTATCCGGCGGCGTGCTGCGCGGTGCTGGCGACACCCGTTGGGTGATGTGGGTATCGACGGCGCTGCACTGGGCGATGCTGATCTTTCAATATCTGGTGATCAAGGTCTGGCAGTTCGGGCCCAAGGCCTCCTGGCTGGTGTTCTGCGTGATGATTCTGGCCATCGCCGCAGTCTTCCTGATGCGTCTGGCGTCCGGCCGCTGGCGCGATGCGGAGGCGTTGCGGCTGGTTATGGCGGAGTGAATCCTCCCTGGTAGCGTCAGATTCGCGTCCCTTCATCTGGTTCGCGCAGCTGTCCTTCTGTCATCAGGTAGAATTTTGTGTTACTCAAAAACCAGTCTTTCAAAGTAAGCCCCTCCTTAGCCAAAACAGAGTAAAGCCGCTTTTTAATTTCAGGTTCCACTTCGATAACTATCCGACCACTGCTGCCAATGCTCATCCACAATCATCCGCTATGTAATGTGCCTGATGTCATGTAACATCGGACAAGGCTTTTTAGGTTGGGGTTTTAGAACAGCCCTGAACTCAGCATAGACCGGATTTGCAGATTCCGCCAATCGGCGCCCGCCTCAGTTCGCATTGGCCGGATTGCAGCTCCAGGGACAGAATCATGCCGCGACTGTTATACCCATCTTTCCAGCTAATCCTGCTTGCGGTCTCACTATGCCTTTCCCCTGGCGCCTGGTCTCATGGCGGCGGGCTGGACAAAGAGGGCGGCCATACTGACAGCAAAACCGGCTTTTATCACTGCCACAGCGCTGCCTGTTTTGAAGCGTATGGCGACTCTGTTGGGCAGATCGGAGATGACAGCGAAGGCGCGCCGTTTGTCACTCTTTACGACCGAGCCGAGTGGCCTCACTGGATTGATGAGGACAGCGACTGTCAGGATGCCCGCGCAGAAGTGCTGATCCGGGACAGTCTGGTTGCGGTAACTTTTGCGGACAACAAAAAGTGCACGGTGGAGACGGGTCTGTGGCGGGATCCCTACACGGGAGCTCACCACACGAGCGCGGCAGTAATGGACATTGATCATATCGTGCCGCTCAAGTGGGCGCATGGTCACGGTGGAGACAGATGGGCGCGACCTCAGAAACGGCTGTTCGCAAATGATCTGATCAACCTGGTGCCAGTTGCTGCGTCCGTGAACCGACAAAAAGGCTCGAAAGGGCCGGACGATTGGATGCCCTCGTCTCAGGCGCACAAGTGCGACTATCTGGGAAAATTTATAGCGGTGCTCGATGCCTACCAGTTGCGTTTCGTCAACGTGGAGCTCATCGCGTTGCAGAAAGATTTTCAAGCATGCAGGTTTTCGTCAGGACTAAACAACTCGGGTTAGCGAGCAAGGACTATAAAAATCAAAACACTTTCTATCTGGCTGGGGATGTTATTGCTCGTGGTATGTTCAAATTCTGGCGCGCAGCCTCAACAGGATCTGATTCCGGTTGGATTGATCAAAACCCCGTTGGGAGAAATCCATATCCGCTTATTGACGGAGACCCCGAATCACCGAGCGAGCTTTATTCAACTTGCGACGCAGGGATATTGGGACTCGCTGACCTTCAATCGGGTGATTCCGGATTTTGTCGCCCAGGGCGGCTGCCCCGATACTGAGCAGGGCTTCACTGACCCCGAGTATTTGTTAGAGCCAGAATTTGTCGAAGGCATAGTTCATAGTTACGGCGCAGTGGGAGCGGGCAGAGACGACAACCCCGGCAAATTATCCGCGAGGTGCCAGTTCTACATTGTGCATCAAAAGGAAGGCATCCCGAGGCTGGACAACAACTACACGGTTTTCGGACACGTCATCAAAGGCATGGACGTGGTCGACCGCATTGTTCATGCCGAGCGCGACGAACAGGATGAGCCGCTGGCTCCCATCACGCTGACTGTCAGCGTTGAGTATCTTACGGTTCAGGAGCTGAAAGCGCTGGAAGATCATCGAGATCGCTGAACGTCAGCACCAGGCGGGTGCTGACCAGCAGTGCAATTACAGCGCGAATACCATCATGGCAGGGCCCGCGCTGGGAGTGCCGATCACGCTGTTATCAGCGCCCAGAAAACCGGAAATGATTCCGTACAAACTGCCGACAAAGCGGCTCGGCTGACCGCGTACGATTGCAATATACTGCTTGCCATCGACAGCGTAGGTAATCGGGAACGAAGACGGGATATGCCCTAGCGAGGTTTGCCAGAGAACATCGCCGGTATCCGCATCGAAAGCTTTGAACGACTGATCAAGAAATCCATCGAACACCAGACTGCCCCCGGTTGTCAGCGTGGCAGTCACCGGTGGCGTCGTCTCGCGGTGAACCCAGCCCAATTCCATGGTGTCCAGGTTAATGGCCTGCAGGCGACCAAAGTTACCATCGCTGTCTGGGCGTGGTTCGGCGCTGATATTGACACCCGAGCTTAACAGGCCGTCCTGACCGGTGGGTCCGCCCATCATGCAAACTTCTGAAAGCGGCAGGTAGACCATTTTTCTGCTGGGGTCATACGAACCGGCCTGCCAGTTTCTTCCCCCCAGCACATAAGGGCACAGTAAATGTCCCTGCTCGGCATTCGGTATCGCGTTAGGGTGCAGGGTCTTGTCGCCAGTCAGCGGATCAATATGGGAAATCATGTTCTGGATTCCCGTATCCAGGGAATTCAGATATTTGCCGGTTGCCGCATCCAGCATGTCATACAGCGCCATCTTGCCAGCGGTGAAAACAACTCTGCGCTGCTCGCCAGCTACCTCCAGATTGGCCAACTGACGTTCATAGACCCAATCCAGATCCCACTGATCGTTGGGCATATGCTGGAAGTACCACACCAGTTCACCGGTGCGTGGCCGAAGTGCCAGGGTGGCATTGGTATACAGCGCGGCGTTGGACACCCCGTCTATACCCAGATCGTTCATCAGTGGCGCAGTATCGTAAGTAGGTGCAGTGCCGAAAAATACCAGATCCAGCACCGGATCATAACTGCCGGGTATCCACACCGATCCACCGCTGCGAGCTTCCAGCGGAAGGTTGTTCCAGGTATTTCCACCCGGACCATCAGGGCGGGCCACCGTATGGAAGCGCCATTGTTCCGCTCCTGTCTCGAGGTCCAAGCCAACAATGAACCCGCCCTGGGCAACA
Source organism: Pseudohongiellaceae bacterium (assembly GCA_041689205.1). Taxonomy (GTDB): domain Bacteria; phylum Pseudomonadota; class Gammaproteobacteria; order Pseudomonadales; family Pseudohongiellaceae; genus JAVVEG01. The sequence goes on from JBDNGQ010000208.1 coordinate 6,972, forward strand.
AGCGTAGCGCCTGCTCCCTGCACAACCATGCCATTGGCCACCATGGGCGCACCACGAAGGGAATAGTAGCCGTCTGTCGCTTCCGATGGGACGCTGATCGCCTGCTCCCACTCTACCTGGCCGGTGCGCACATTAAGTGCCACCAGGTCCAGATCGTTATGCGGCACGATCACCTTGTCACCGTGCAAGGCAATGCCAATACGGCGACCATCGAGATTTTCCGATTCGTGCTGGTAGCGCCACAACTCTTCCCCGGTGCGGGCATCCAATGCCAGCAGTACGTTGCCGGTGTCGGCGATAAACATGACTCCGCTATGTACCAGGGGTGTGGTCATATTACCGCCCTCACCCAGCGGCGCACTCCAGGCCAGTTTCAGTTCAGCAATATTCTGGCGATTGATCTGATCCAGAGGGCTATGACCACTGAGATCATAA
>JBDNGQ010000209.1:0-69275 GCA_041689205.1 Pseudohongiellaceae bacterium
AGGTATCCAGCTTGAATTTATTCAACCTGGCAACCCACAACAGAACGCTTACGTTGAGAGATACAATAGAACAGTGCGTTACGGTTGGTTAAGTCAATACTCGTTTGACTCGATTAAGGAAGTCCAAGACTATGCTACGCGGTGGCTTTGGTTTTACAATAACGAACGGCCTAACAAGGCCAATGGTGGCTTTCCACCGAAAAAATGCTGACGGCAGCATGACTTCTACTTTCGAAGTTAGTTAAAAATGGGATGATTACCGTTTGTTGAGACCGGCTCTAAACACATTATTTTCCGAGAAAGGCTTCAGGAGAGAAATAAATATGCGCACACTGCTATTTGCGATGTTTTTTAGTATCAGCACCATGGTAATGGCTGCTGACACAGCTAATCCGATAGTTGTACTGGAAACCAACAAAGGTACGATAAAAATTGAACTTTGGGCGGATAGAGCACCTGTCACTGTTGAGAATTTCCTGAAATACGCCGACAACAGTTTCTACAACAATCTTATTTTCCATCGCGTTATTCCTAATTTTATGATTCAGGGCGGGGGCTTTAACAGCAACATGATGGAACAATCTACTTACCCCGCCATCAAGAACGAGGCCAGCGCAGATTCTAAAAATGGTCGCGGCACCCTTGCCATGGCCAGAACTAATGTAGTTGACAGTGCAACAAGTCAATTTTTCATTAACCTCACTGACAATGATTTTCTCAATCACACCGACACTACGCCATCAGGTTTTGGTTATGCTGTTTTCGGAGAAGTAATTGAAGGCATGGACATAGTCGATGAAATTGCAGCAGTTGCTACAGGAAATTCGCGAGGTCACCAAAATGTGCCAGTGGAACCGATAGTTATTAATTCAGTAATGAGGCAGCAATAGAGACTAACGAGGCAGGAATCTTTTTTATACAAAGGTTCCTGCCCAAAGACCAGACCCATTTATTTGAATAAAGTTGTCACCGTACCCATTGCTTTTTTCTTTCCGTCTGACACTTTTGGCGAATCAACAGTCAGATCCTGATCAATATCCCACAGGGGATCACTCAGCAGTTCGCCTGGCTCAAATCCGGCTACAGCCTCCATTAAAACCTGCCTTATAAGGCGTAAATCGAGACGCCGACAGGCGATCTGTAATTTCTGAACATATGTTTCCAAATCTTCCCAGCTGTTTGAATCCTCTTCTGCCCGCATAATCTTTGGATGTTCTGTGCCGGTCACCGATTCACCAATCAGCAGTTCTTCAAAAAGCTTTTCACCGGGACGAAGACCTGAAAATTCTATGGCTATATCGCCTTTATATGAATTCTCATCTTTGACATCGTAACCCATCAGATGAATCATTTTCTTTGCCAGATCAACTATACGGATGGGTTCATGCATATCCAGTACGAAAACATCCCCGCCGGTAGCCATGGAACCGGCCTGAATTACCAACTGCGCAGCTTCCTGCACGGTCATAAAGTAACGGGTTACTTCCGGATGAGTGACAGTCACTGGCCCACCCATGCTTATCTGACGACGGAACAGGGGAACCACCGATCCGGACGACCCGAGTACATTCCCAAAGCGCACCATACTAAAGCGCGTATTGCTCTTGTTGTGCGCCATTGACTGTAGCACTTGCTCAGCAAATCGCTTGGTGGCTCCCATTATATTGGTTGGACGTACAGCTTTGTCTGTTGAGATAAATACAAAATTAGCAACCTTACACTTCTCGGCAGCCAGCGCAGAAATATAGGTACCAAAAATATTGTTCTGCACGCCTTCGATGACATTTTTCTCCACCATTGGAACCTGTTTATAGGCCGCAACATGGTAGACAGTCTCTACTGAGAATCTACTGAGCAGGTGCTCCATCAGATTCTGATTACACACACTGCCCAGCAGTGCAACAATCTCAATTTCACGTCCTTTCCCAAGGGTTTGTAAATCCTCACGCATCTCGTTCTCTATGGCATAAAGACCAAATTCAAAGCTGTCCAGCAGCACTATTCGAGCTGGGTTTAACTGGATAATCTGCCTACATATTTCAGAACCTATAGAGCCCGCTGCGCCAGTGACCATTACCGAACGCCCGGTAATGCAGGCACCAAGCAATTCTGGATTGGGAGGCACAATATCTCTACCAAGCAGATCTTCAATATCGATATCCCGCACTTCATCAACACCAACTTTCCCCGACACCATATCAAAAAGGTCAGGAACCGTTTTCACATGAATCGGAAGATGTTCAAGACGGTTTAGAATTTCCTTGCGTTCAGCATGAGTGGCAGAGGGGATAGCCAGGAAAATCTGTCGTACCGAAAAATTATCGATTAATTCAAGTAATGAATTAGGACTGTAGACGCGGATACCATGAACTGTGCTGCCGATAATACTGCGGCTGTCATCTACGAATGCCACTGGAAGATACTGATCCCCATTTTGCAAGGTTGCTGCCAGTTGCATTCCTGAACTGCCTGCACCGTAAATGATTACTGACTCTTTTGGACGGAAGTTCTGAATCAGGTTCTGCAAAGCAACCTTTGCCACAAATCGGCTGCCACCGATAAACAGTAATGAAATCATCCAGAAAATTGGCAATACGGAATAATCGTAAACGCCGGAATCAAGAAAGAAAAGCGAAACCAGCACCAGTAGACCGGTAGAAATCGTGACACCCTGCAGCACTATGAATGCTGATTGCAGACCCATATATAACAATATGGCCCGGTACAGACCGATTCTGAAAAACACCAGCACACTGGCAAGATTTGCCACACCAAAGTAAATATAGGAATTTTCACCGAGAGCAAGGGAGTCTATACCAAGAAGTGCAAAGGACAGCCACAATGCGAGACCTATCATTACCCAGTCAGCCAGCATCATCAGTAACTGTTTTACCGTACGCGACAAGGGAATGGTATATAGATTCATATGCGTCCTGTGAAAATTTTTCTTCCAACCATCTTTTGGTCGCTCGACCTGCTGTTACTCAAACTGAATTGTATCTATGAGTATCAGTCCTGCCAGATCCAAGAACATGGGACATTAGAAACAGCGGTACTATACCAAAAACCGCAATATATACTGCATATTCAGGGCATTTTTCTGCAAACCATGCTAACGGCAGCAGCCACACCAGGTTAATGAATAAAACACCAATCGCGACTTTTTTGTGTCCAAAAACCTTAGCCATATGCTGATAACCGTGTGTGCAGTGCGCCTGATACCAGCGCTCCCCCGACAGCATTCGTTTTACAAGAGTCATGGTAGCATCAGCAATGAACACACCAGGTAACAATAACCAGGTCCAGAGGCTCATGCTACCGTTATAAATACTTAAAAATGCTATAGAGCCTATAACGAAGCCCAGGAAACCACTGCCAGTATCCCCCATAAATATCTTTGCAGGGGCCCAATTCCAGAATAAAAATCCAGCACACGCTGTAAACAAGACCAGACACACCAGGGCTAACGCCGTATTACCGGCCAAAACAAGCAAGCCTGCGGCGGACAGCACTACAAAACAGCATTCGCTGGCAGCCAGTCCATCCGTACCATCCATAAAGTTGTAAAGATTTGTTGCCCACACCAATGTCAGTGCTGTAATTGGAACTGATAGGACGCCCATATTGATCTGCAAAGTACCGATCCGAATATCCGGCATACCTCCCAGAATCAGCGCAACAAAGAGCCCCGTGCATATATGTACAACAATACGCCAGCGAAAATCCAGATGCTTCAGGTCATCTAGGAAGCCGACTATCGCCAGCACCATGCCCGCAGAAAGCACTTGAATCTCGAGAGGACTAAACTTGTTTCCATAAATAAGATATAAAAGACCGACATAAAATGCGGCTACAATAGCTATCCCGCCCCCGGTTGGGGTGGGTATCCGATGGGAACTGCGCCCAATGGGATGGTCAAGAACACTTCTTGAAAGAGCAATTTTACGTATCAATCCAGTTCCAAATACCGAAATAACTAATACAGGGATCAATACAATGATAATGTCCTGGGATAACTCCTGCATCTGCCTTCCTGATCAATGATGTAACAAAATAATACGCCCCATCAAATAAAATTTGATGGGGCGTATTATTTTACCGCAATTTTACTTTTAAACTACCCGGGCTATTTTGCCTTGACGACAATCCTGTCCCGGTTACGTTCAATGGTCGCCTTCCCAATTCCTTTCACTTCCATCAATTCGTCCACACTTTTGAAATCACCGTTTTTTTCGCGGTGAGCGACGATCTCTTTGGCCTTTTCAGCACCAACACCATCCAACGCCAACGCAAGAGTAGCAGCATCCGCTGAATTAACGTCTACTTGTATTTTTGGCGCATCCGGATTCACCGGTGGCTCAGCAGCATTTGCCAGAGGTATAAACAACAAAGTTATAGAGAGGAGCAATGTTTTGAGCAAAGCGTATTTTTTCATAGTTTAAATCCCTTTACTATTTATCAGAACGTCCATGTAGCTGATCGTCGACACCGTATTCGCCAGATTCAGAACGAGGTCTCAGAACAGAAGCAGCAGCCCTGCTGCATTACTAACTTTAGCAAAGATTTGAAAACGCGCCAGTAATCTGTTCCTGAATTTCAATCAAACGTTCACCCGGCCGCCGTGCCTGCGTGATGGGTCGCCCGATGACGAGGTAGCTACTGCCAGCCAACAAAGCATCGCGAGGGGTAACTACACGTTTCTGATCCTGACTTGGCGCCCCCTCCGGACGAATACCTGGCGTAACCAGAACAAAGTCATCTCGCAACAGCTTCCGCAACTCTGAAGTCTCCTCTGCTGAGCATACCACCCCGTCCATGCCGGATTCCGAGGCGAGGGCGGACAGACGTAAAACCTGTTCTAAAACAGTTCGCTCGATACCTATAGCAGCGAGATCTTCCTGCTGCATACTGGTTAAAACAGTAACAGCAATTAGCAAGGGCCGTTTATCCCGGTCAGTTAATGCAGCGCGCGCTGCGCGCATCATTTCCGCCCCGCCTGATGCATGCATATTTACCATCCATACACCCAGATCAGCAGCAGCACACACTGCTTTTGCTACCGTACTCGGAATGTCATGAAATTTAAGATCGAGGAAAACATCATAGCCACGTGCAACAATCTGCTCAACGAACTTAGGCCCAGCGCTTGTGAACAACTCCTTTCCAATTTTTACTCGACAATTTTCCGGCGAGAGTTGTTCCACTAACTCCAATGCATCCTCAGCCTGCGCATAATCGAGTGCAACAATAATTCTCTTATTATCTCTTATCATCATTTCATCCTGAATTAGCGACCCGCTGTTGCTTTTTTTTCTGATGTATTCAAACGCTGAATCCGAGCCTCTCGTTCCAAAAATTTCGTATTCAGACGCCTGACTTTCAAGCGCGATTTAAACAGGCTTGCCCCTAATATCAAACCACACAGTGCGCCTAGACAAAAGGCTGCAATTACCCAAACCGAAACCGGTTGCGGCGACAGCACAAGAAAACCAAAGGACAGAGGCACAGCAGTATTATTAATAAGGGAAAAAGCAATGCTGGTGACGAAGATCAGCAGCAGGAAAAACCAAAGAATTAATCTCAATAATTTTCCCATAGGTCGTACCTTAAAAATTACAATTAATCATCATGCAAATCTTCAATTCGAAAAAAACGGCGATATTCTTTCGAATTCGCCGTTTAATTTGTTACTCAGCAAGAAGTTTCAGTATTCATGTTCCAGACTCAGATTTACCCTGTCACGCAGTTCTTTGCCAGGTTTGAAATGAGGCACGTATTTGCCACTTAATGCTACCGGACTCCCAGTCTTTGGATTTCGGCCGACGCGTGGAATACGGTAATGCAAAGAAAAACTGCCAAACCCGCGTATTTCAATCCTGCCACCATCTGACAAAACCTGGGACATATATTCAATAATTGCCTTTACTGCAAACTCAACATCCTTAGAGGAAAGCTGTGTCTGTTTTCCTGCAATTCGATCAATAAGTTCAGATTTCGTCATGGCTTGTTCCTGATTCCGTGTAAATACTGAAACGACTCTCAGCTTACTTCTTATCCATCTGTGCTTTAATCAAGTCACCGATAGTAGTTGGGCCGGTTGATGGGGCTTCCTGATTGCGATGATCCTGGATTGCTGATTTTTCATCATCAATTTCCATGGCCTTCACTGATAATCCCAGTACTCGGCTTTTACGATCAACGCTGATCACTTTAGCTTCAACTTCATCGCCTACTTTTAAAACGTTCCTCGCGTCTTCCACTTTATCGCGACTGATTTCAGACGCGCGCAGAACACCTTCAACGCCTTCTTTTAATGCAATATTGGCAGATTTAGCGTCAACTTCTGTTACAACACCTTTGACGATACTGCCTTTCTCGAATTCGCCGACGTAGCTTACAAACGGATCATCAGAGAGTTGCTTAATTCCAAGCGATATACGCTCGCGCTCAGGATCGATGGACAGAATAACTGTCTCGATTTCATCGCCCTTCTTGTATGCACGAACAGCTTCTTCACCAGTCTCATCCCATGAAATATCTGACAGATGTACCAAGCCATCGATGTTGCCATCCAGTCCAATGAAAATACCAAAGTCGGTAATGGATTTGATGCTGCCGCTGATTTTATCGCCCTTCTTGAAGGACTCAGCAAAACGATCCCATGGATTCTGGTAGCATTGCTTGATACCCAGAGATATACGACGACGTTCTTCGTCGATGTCCAGAATCATAACCTCAACCTCATCGCCCAGTTGTACGATTTTGGATGGGTGAACATTCTTGTTAGTCCAATCCATTTCTGACACGTGCACCAGACCTTCAACGCCCTCTTCCAACTCTGCAAAGCAACCGTAGTCAGTAAGGTTAGTAACAGTTGCTTTAACTTTAGTGTTTTCAGGATAACGAGCTTTGATTGCAACCCATGGATCTTCGCCGAGCTGTTTCAGGCCCAACGATACACGATTACGCTCGCGGTCGTATTTCAGGATTTTTACGTTGATTTCATCGCCAACATTTACGATCTCGCTTGGGTGTTTAATGCGCTTCCAGGACATGTCAGTGATGTGTAACAAGCCATCAACTCCACCCAGATCAACGAAGGCACCGTAATCCGTAAGGTTTTTAACCACACCCTTAACTGCCATGCCTTCCTGCAACTGTGCCAGCAATTCATCACGCTCTTCAGTGCTTACTGCTTCCAGAACGGCACGTCGTGAAACAACCACATTATTACGCTTCTGATCCAATTTGATCAGTTTAAACTCAAGTTCCTGGCCTTCGAGGTGAGTTGTATCGCGGATAGGACGTACATCGACCAATGATCCAGGCAGGAATGCACGGATGTTATTGAGATCAACCGTAAAGCCGCCTTTGACTTTGCCATTGATAACACCCATAACAACTTCATTCTTTTCGAAAGCTTCTTCCAGGTCCATCCAGGATTCTGCGCGTCTTGCTTTCTCTCGGGACAGACGGGTTTCGCCGAAACCGTCTTCCACTGCTTCCAGAGCAACTTTTACTCTATCGCCTATATTTAATGAAAAAACACCATTGTCATCCAGAAACTGAACGCGCGGTATAACACCCTCTGATTTCAATCCGGCGTGGATGGTTACCCAATCCGAGTCGATGTCAATAACAGTGCCTGTAACAATGGCACCAGGGGTCATGTCTACGTCTTTTAGACTCTGTTCGAATAATTCAGCAAAACTTTCGCTCATGTGTATTCCTATAAAATTAATGGGTCATATTCCCCGTTTCTGACACCAGCCGGTCGCAGCAAATAGTGCCTGCTCACACCGAAGGGATTACCGAAGGGGAGATATAACTTTACTTAACCGCACTCCAGCTCGTACGGGCCAGTTACTAACACCTGTGTGACGAATAATTGCTGGTACTTCGCTGCACAGGACTTGCTCTTCAGTCGTGCAGATTCATGATCTGCTCAACTACCTGATCAATAGTAAGATCAGTGGTATCAATAATTATTGCATCTTCCGCAGGACGCAGAGGCGACAAAGTACGGGAGGTATCGCGCTCGTCACGGGTCTGTATGTCCTTCAAAAGGTCGCAGAGGATAACATCAATACCCTTTGCAATCAACTGCTTATATCGTCTCTGCGCACGCTCATCTGCACTTGCTGTCAGGAACACTTTTAGAGTTGCGTCAGGGAACACAACCGTACCCATATCGCGCCCATCCGCCACGAGGCCAGGAAGTTGCCGGAAAGCCTTCTGTCTGGCCAGCAGTGCCTCGCGTACAACACCATGAACTGCGATTTCTGACGCCAGGACGCCACATTCTTCGCTGCGTATAGCTGACGACACCTGGTCGCCATCTAACCAGATTTCAGGAGCATCAATTTCGTTAGCACTTTGAACACTGGAAGTAACACTGAAAGCCACTTTCATCCTTGTGGCAATATTAACCAACGCCTGCTCATCAGTGCCCTCTACCTCCTGTCGCAAAGCCGCAAGAGCCAGCAGTCGATACATGGCTCCGCTGTCAAGATAATGCCACCCTAGACGTGCCGCAATTAATGTACTGATTGTGCCTTTTCCTGCGCCACCGGGGCCATCAATTGTTATCACGGGGGCCTCTAAAGAGGGTTTCATTGCGCTTCAACCTGCTCTACTGTAATTCCCACAGTCTGCGCAAGCGTTACAAATCCTGGGAACGAGGTTGCAACATTGGCGCAATCGCGAATGCGGATTATGTCGCTGGACTGCAGTGAAGCCACTGTAAACGCCATAGCTATGCGGTGGTCACCATAACTATCCACCTCGCCGCCACCCATTTGCCCGCCTTGAATCCGAATACCGTCAGGGAAGGTTTCAGTGCGTATGCCCAAAGTTTTTAATCCGTCAGCCATTGCTTGAATACGGTCGGTCTCCTTAACACGTAATTCTTCTGCTCCACGCAGCACGGTAGTTCCCTTCGCACACGCGGCAGCAATAAAGAACACAGGAAATTCGTCGATTGCCAGCGGAATCTGATCCTCCGGCACGTCTATGCCGCGCAATGGTGCGTATCGAACTTCTATATCAGCAACAGGCTCTCCGCCTGCCAGACGCTGATTGGATAAACTGATATCGGCACCCATCGCTTGCAATAAATTGATGATGCCAGTTCTGGTCGGATTAACTCCGACGTGCAACAGTCGCAGGGATGCTCCGGGAGTTATAGCCGCTGCGACTATAAAAAATGCCGCTGAAGATATATCAGCTGGAACATCTATTGCGCATGCCTGTAAATCCAGTCCGCCATAAACTTTGGTCTCACGACCGTCTTTGCTACGCTGGATGGGATATGAAAAACCCGCCAGCATACGTTCGGTGTGATCTCGGCAGGGAGCAGGTTCAGTAATTGTTGTTTCTCCATCGGCATAGAGAGCGGCAAGCATAATGCATGACTTTACCTGGGCACTAGCCATTGGCATGACATAATCGATTCCATGTAATTGCCTGCCATCAATTTTTATCGGCGGCGTCCCTGCGGCAGTGGTATGCACCGCAGCACCCATCAGACGAAGAGGATGAGCCACTCTGTTCATAGGACGCACCGTAAGCGACCCATCACCATGCAATTCAGAACTAAAACTCTGAGCTGCCAGCAGGCCGCATAGCAATCTCATCGCAGTACCTGAATTACCTAAGTAAAGTGGCTTCACTGGCGCAGAAAGACCATGCTTTCCGACTCCATAAATCGTCAGTTTACCCTGCTCGGGACCTACGATAAGCACGCCCAAATCACGAAATGCCTGCAGGGTATGCAGAGCATCTTCTCCTTCCAGAAAGCCACTTACGGTGGTTACACCTTCGGCAATTGCACCAAAAATGATAGACCTGTGTGAAATCGACTTATCGCCAGGAACGCGGATTTCTCCACGTACCTGGCCCCCAGGACGGGCGACATAATCCATAACTGGTTTTTCCTGAAGATGATTGTTTTCTGGCACCGGGATTGGTGTATCCGTTTTGACATTTCCGGGCGAGTGATTTAATACCCGATTTTTTGTTTCTGCAAATTTATTACTGAACTGATCACGCGCGGCTTTAGCCTGACGAAACTCTGCAGTCATAGTGCGCCCATCAGCATCCAGCAGCATTTTTCGCATCCGCGCCAGATCTGACGTATAGGCGTCCAGAATCCTGACAGTAGCTGCCTTATTAGCGAGGAAAATATCTCTCCACATGACCGGATCGCTGGAAGCGATGCGGGTAAAGTCGGCAAAACCACCTGCAGCATAATCAAAAATCTGCTGCACCTGCTCTGGGTGTCCGCCGTGCTGAATCAAAGTGTTGACTAAGGTGTATGCCAGCAGGTGGGGAAGATGACTGGTTGCTGCAAGCACTTCATCATGTCGCGCCACGCTCATGCCATGAACCTCGGCACCGGTACTGCGCCACAACTGCGTAATTGTCTGTACGGCCAGCGGATCACTGCCTGCAAAAGGCGTCAATACTACTTTGCGATTCTGGAAAAGTTGAGGCTGCGAGGCGACATATCCGCTCTGCTCTGACCCTGCTACCGGGTGTCCAGGAATAAACTTCTGATCCGAGCCTGCAAATACCTCAATGAAATCCGCAACTACATTGCCCTTCACACTGGCCGCATCAGTAATGATACTGCCCGCCTTCAGTAATGGTCGGAGCTGAAGGAATATCTGCTTTAAAGTCAATGTCGGCACTGCGAGCAAAATAATATCTGCAGTTGGTACCACTTCTTTTAGATCGGTGGACCATGCGTCAATACTTCCATCTGCCTTTGCTATCTGCAACGGTCGAGGATCCCGGCCGCAGGCAAGCACCTTATGACAGACATTTGTCTGCTTCAAGCTTCGAGCAAGCGATCCGCCAATCAGACCGAGTCCTACAATCAGGACAGTTTTGTCATGCAAAAGATTCATTGACCACTAGCCATTGGATAAGAACCAAGGTTTCTAATTTTGACCGCCCGATCCTCTAGCTGCAAAAACACATTTTTAACTGCAGGTTCGTTGATACTGCCTTCGAAATCAATAAAAAACACATAAGCCCACATATCATCACGCGCGGGTCTTGTTTCGATTTTAGTGAGACTGACCTGATACTTCTCAAACGGTTCGAGCACGCGAAAAAGCGCCCCAGGTTTGTTCTCAGTGTAAACAAGTATTGATGTTTTAGCTTTGCCCGCTGGAATTATCGTGTTTCGAGCTAACACCAGAAAGCGTGTCGAATTATCACGTCTATCCTGAATATTTCTGGCGTGAATAAACAAACCATAATTTGTTGCAGCAATTTCGCTGGCGATAGCAGCAGTATGAATATCTTCGGCAGCAAGTCGGGCGGCCTCCGCGTTGCTGCTGACTTCCTGAAGCAGGATGCCCGGCCAGTTAAGTTTCAACCAGGCTCGACACTGCGCCAATGATTGTCGATGTGACACAACACGCTTTATTCCAGAAAGTGCCGCTGCATTCTGCAACAGGAAATTATGTTTAATAGCGATGACAACTTCAGCGACAATACTCAGAGAGGTGTCCATCAAACAATCCTGTGTATAGTTCACCGCGCCTTCAGTTGAATTCTCGACTGGTACGACACCATAGCAGGCCTGCATTTTCTCTACGGCGAGAAATACGTCATCGATACTGGCCATACTCAACTTGTCTGCATTTGCACCAAAATGTTTGTCAACTGCAGCCTGAGAAAAAGTACCTGCTGGACCGAGAAACGCAACTTTTGCGCATTTTACAGTCGAACCGGGCTCAATCATCCTGAGCCTCGGTGTCGTCACCCCCCACAGATTCATCCTGAGATGTGGCGCTATCGTCTGGCAGCTCAGTTGCGTCGTCAAACTCAACTGCAGGATTCACTGAATTTTCAGCATCGGTATCATCATCGGGAAACTCTATTTCTGCCGGCTCAGCAACCTGTTCCAGCCCAACCAGTTTTTCATCCTTTTTGAGTTTAATCAGGCGCACGCCCTGTGTATTACGACTAAGCACCGAAACCTCATCGACGCGAGTCCTGACCAGTGTGCCACGATCTGAAATCATCATAATTTCATCACCGTCAAACACCTGTACCGCACCAACCAGATTGCCATTGCGTTCACTGCACTGCATACCAATAACACCTTGGCCGCCTCGTCCGTAAACTGGGAAGCCTTCAGTATTCGTGCGTTTTCCATAGCCATTCTCACTGACTGTAAGAACCTGTTTTCCTACCTCGGGAATGATCAAAGAAATCATGGTGTGTCCACCAATTAATCTAATACCCCTGACCCCTCTTGCCGTCCGACCCATTGCACGCACATCAGATTCTTTGAAACGAATAACTTTTCCGCTACTGCTGAACAGCATAATGTTCTGCTGACCATCCGTGAGCGCAGTTCCTATCAAAGTATCATTTTCATCCAGCTCTATAGCTCGTAAACCAACGCTGCGCTGACGGGAGAAATTGGTCAGAGGCGTCTTCTTAACGGTGCCCTGGGTAGTAGCCATAAACACATACTGATCTTCACGATATTCCCTTACCGGAAGCATACTGGTAATACGCTCACCGTCTTCCAAAGGCAGAATATTAACGATTGGTTTACCACGCGAAGTACGACTGGCCAGCGGGATATTAAACACACGCAACCAGTAAACTTTACCAGCACTGGTAAAACAAAGCAGAGTGTCGTGGCTACTGGCAATCAACAGGTGTTCAACAGAATCTTCATCTTTTACTGTCGCCGCCGCTTTACCCGTGCCGCCACGACGTTGTGCATGATAGTCGGAAAGAAGTTGGGTTTTTGCGTAGCCACCAAGCGAAATCGTTACGACTCGATCTTCTTCAGAAATAAGATCTTCCATGGTGAGGTCAAGTTGCGAGCTGATAATCTCCGTACGGCGGACATCGCCATAGATTTCCCGAACATTTTTCAGTTCTTCCCGAACTACGGTGAACAAGCGCACTTCACTGCCGAGAATGTCCAGGTGATCAGAAATCTGCAGCAGCAGGTCTTTGTAATCATTGATCAGTTTCTCATGCTCAAGTCCAGTTAGACGATGCAAACGCAGATCAAGAATTGCCTGAGCCTGAGCGGGTGACAAATAATACTCTTTATCTTTTAATCCATACTCCAATGGCAGTTCTTCAGGACGACAGGCATCAGCACCGACTTCACCGAGCATCAGTAACACACTATCTGACTCCCACGAACGCGCCAGCAGTTTTTCTTTCGCTTCCCCAGTAGTCGGTGACGCTTTAATAAGTGCTATGACAGCATCGATATTAGCCAAAGCGACTGCCAGACCTTCAAGAATATGGCCTTTTTCACGTGCTTTGCGCAGCAGATAGGCTGTGCGACGGGTGACTACTTCACGCCGATGCCGGATAAAGGATTGCAGTATCTCCTTAAGATTAAGCAGCCGCGGCTGGCCATCCACCAGTGCAACCATATTAATCCCGAACACAGACTGCATTTGCGTCTGTGCATAAAGATTATTCAGTATGACTTCACCGACCTCTCCTCTGCGCAGTTCGATTACTACCCGCAGACCATCTTTATCTGACTCATCACGTAACTCGGTAATGCCTTCAATTTTCTTTTCCTTAACCAGCTCGGCTATGCGCTCAACCAGTCTCGCCTTATTTAGTTGATAAGGAATTTCCGTGACGATGATAGTCTGGCGACCAGTTTTCTGATCTTCAATGACTTCGGCGCGCGCACGCATGTAAATACGGCCCCGACCAGTCTTATAAGCTTCAACAATTCCCGCGCGTCCATTAATTATGGCTGCAGTCGGGAAATCGGGTCCTTTTATGTACTCCATCAACTCATCAATGGTGATGTCATCGTTATCCAGCAAGGCAATACAGCCATCAATAACTTCATTGAGATTATGCGGGGGGATATTTGTGGCCATACCCACAGCAATACCTGAGGAACCATTTACCAGAAGATTTGGAATCTGGGTCGGGAACACATCGGGGATCTGTTCCGTGCCGTCATAATTATCTGAAAAATCAACTGTTTCCTTGTCCAGATCGGCCATCAGGTCATGAGCAATTTTCGACATGCGGATTTCGGTATAACGCATTGCAGCCGCAGAATCACCATCAATAGAGCCAAAGTTGCCTTGGCCATCTACCAATGGATAACGCAGGGAAAACAGTTGCGCCATTCGCACGATAGTGTCATAAACTGCAGAATCACCATGGGGATGGTACTTACCTATTACATCACCCACTATACGTGCGGACTTTTTATAGGGCTTGTTCCAGTCATTCGACAGCACATTCATCGCAAACAACACGCGCCTGTGCACAGGCTTAAGGCCATCTCGTACATCAGGCAATGCACGTCCTACAATTACGCTCATTGCGTATGCCAGATATGATTCTCTCATTTCACTTTCAAGAGAAACCGGTACTACCTGCTTTGTTGTATCAGCCATAGAAAACCATCTTCCTTAGGAAAAATATCCAGCATTTTACGTGCTGCTAAAAACGCGTAATACTATCACAAACTTATCTCTGACCGCACCGTAAACGTGCGCTTGCGCCTGTCTCACAGCCTGCTCAGACCCATGCTTAGGAATACCTCTGATTTAAGGCTTTAGAGAGCCTTGTTCAGAGGCGCTATTTTGATAGGGTTTCGCTATAATTCCTGACTTTTGCGTCGCCATAAAGCCGCCGCAGCTGGTAATGGAGGATCTTCAAGTGCAGTCTGAACCCATTCAGCAGGTTGATTCGCTGCTGCACGCCAGATGGATCGTTCCCGTTGAGCCGAAGAACCAGATTCTCGAAGATCATTGCCTGGTAATCAATAAGGGTAAAATTGTCGCAATTGTTCCGCAACTACAAGCAACGGGATCTTTCTCATCCAACAATGAATTGCACCTTGATAATCATGTGCTGATCCCAGGATTAGTTAATGCTCACGGGCATGCTGCTATGACTATGTTTCGAGGGTTCACCGATGACCTTGAACTGCATGACTGGCTTGAAAATCATATCTGGCCACTCGAGAACCGCTGGGTCAGTGAAGAATTTGTACTGCATGGGGCAAGACTTGCGATTGCTGAGATGATAAGAGGCGGTACAACGTGTTTTGCAGATATGTACTTTTTTCCAGACGCCACTGCTCGTGCAGCCGTTCAGGCCAATATTCGCGTGCAGTTGGCAGCTCCGGTGCTGGATTTTCCTACTGCATGGGCAAATAATGCCGACGAGTACATTCACAAAGGCACGGTACTCCATGATCAGTATCGCAACAGTGAATTAATTGGCACAGCGTTTGGCCCGCATGCCCCTTACACGGTATCCGATGCCCCTTTGCGCAAAATAGCGATGCTGGCTGAGGAACTGGACCTGCCGGTGCATATGCATATTCACGAAACTACGCAGGAAGTCAGTGACGCAATTGCTGTCACGGGGAAACGTCCCTTGCAACGTCTCCATGAGCTTGGACTGCTTACTCCCCGACTGCTGTGCGTACATGCAACCCAGCTGTTGGAAGAAGAAATACATCTGCTGGCGGAGAATGGTTGCAGTGTAGTGCATTGTCCTGAGTCAAATATGAAACTCGCCAGCGGCTTCTGTCCGGTTCAAAAATTATTGGATCATGGCATCAATGTCGCGCTGGGAACTGATGGTGCAGCCAGCAATAATGATCTGGACATGTTCTCAGAAATGCGTTCGGCTGCATTGCTGGGTAAAGCAGTAGCCGCTGATGCCACTGCAGTATCTGCAGCGACGGCACTGCAGATGGCGACACTGAATGGAGCAAGAGCATTAGGTCTTGGCGATGTTATTGGCAGCCTGGAAGCAGGCAAAGCCGCGGATATTATCGCCGTCAGACTTGATACTTTAAATAGTGCGCCGGTCTACAATGTGATATCACAACTTGTCTACAGTACACAGGCAAGTCAGGTGAGCCATGTCTGGGTTGGCGGCCGTAAAGTACTAGACGAGGGCAAACTGACTACGATAAATATTCAGGTCTTGCAGGAACAGACAGAAAGCTGGCGCAATCGGATACTCTCTAATAAAGTCTGATCAACGATATTATTCAGACTTATTGTGCAAAAGGCAGATACCATGAACGAAGATACAAACATTGATCAGGCTGAAATTCGCAAATTTGAAGCTCTCGCAGCGCGCTGGTGGGATCCGAATAGCGAGTTCCGTCCTCTGCATGAGATTAACCCTCTGCGTATGGGTTTTATCAATCGCAAGATCAACCCTGCCGGAAAGAAAATCGTGGATATTGGCTGTGGCGGCGGCATTTTGAGCGAAGCACTGGCTCGTCAAGGTGCTCAGGTTACGGCTATCGATCTGGCAAATGCCTCTTTAACGGTGGCCAGACTGCATCAACTCGAGAGCGGTCTGGATATTAATTATCGAAAAATATCTGCCGAGTCATTGGCCCAGGAAGAAGCCGGCACTTACGATATAGTTACCTGTCTGGAAATGCTTGAACATGTCCCCGACCCTGCGGCGATATTGCATGCTTGCGCCACCTTGCTTAAACCAGGAGGCCATCTTTTCTGCTCAACGATTAACCGGAATCCGAAAGCCTATTTGTTTGCTGTGCTGGGTGCAGAATACGTACTTAATCTGTTACCAAAAGGGACTCATGACTACAAACGCTTTATCAAACCATCTGAGCTCTCGGCATGGTGCCGACATGAATCGTTTGAGCAGGGCGAAATAATTGGTTTGGGATACAATCCGTTCAGCAAGCAATATGCGCTGCAGAAGAATATCGATGTCAATTATTTTGCTCATTTCATCAAGCCTGAATTGAGACCGGCAGCTTGATTATGATACAGCCGGACCGTGTGCAAACCATGTTGTTCGATATGGACGGCACCCTGATTGATACTGCTGCCGACTTCGTTTACGTGCTTGAACAATTATGTATTGAGAATAATCGTCCGGCTCCGGCTCAGATTGATATCCATCAAACGGTCTCCAATGGTGCGAAGGCGCTGGTGCAACTGGCCTTTGGGTTTGATTCCGAAGATCCTCAGTGCGGTTTGCTGCACCAGCGATTGCTGGAAATCTACGCTGAGCAGATTAAGTCGACACGCGCTGTGTTGTATCCTGGGATGCAGGAATTACTGCAATATCTACAACAGGCTGGCATTTCCTGGGGAATAGTTACCAATAAACCCGAGGCTTACAGCATTACACTGCTTGAACAGCTAAAGCTGGACAAAGTCTGCGACGTATTGATCTGTCCAGAACATGTACGGTTTACCAAACCTCACCCGGAACCGGTTTTGCTGGCTCTCAGTAAACTGAAACAGTCGGCAGCTGTCGGTGTTTACGTCGGCGATCATCCTCGCGATATTGAATCAGGCCGTCTGGCCGGCATATTTACGATAGCGGCAGCCTACGGTTATCTGTCAATCAATCCACCAGTGGACAGCTGGGGAGCCGATATGGTTGTCAATTCTGCAACTGAAATTACTGCATGGCTGTCTGGCAGGCTGCCTGCCATCCCATAAACAACGCCGCCGCTATAATCAAGAAACTCTTAATGGAAAAAACATGAAAAACTATAAAGCCCCTTCCGATCTGCTGAAAGATCGAACGATTCTTGTTACCGGTGCCGGAGATGGCATTGGTAAAGCCGCAGCACTGGCTTTTGCGAAACACGGTGCCACTGTCATCCTGCTGGGCCGCACCCAGGGTAAACTCGAACAGATCTATGATGAGATTAAGATTGCTCAGGCACCTGAGGCAATTATTCATCCTCTGGACCTGGCTACAGCGGGTAACGAAGATTATGCTGCGCTGGCTGTCTCTATCAGCGAGCAATTTGGAGGACTGGATGGCTTATTGCATAGCGCTGCCCTGCTGGGCCCACGCACCCCGATCCAATACTATCCGGCCGAAGCCTGGGCAAAATTGATGCAGGTGAATGTTACCGCCTGCTTTCAATTGACACGGGCACTATTACCCGCACTGATGACATCTGATCAGGGAAGAATTCTGTTTACTTCGTCCAGCGTAGGAAGACACGGTCGCGCTTACTGGGGCGGTTATGCGGTCAGCAAGTTTGCTGTTGAAGGTTTGATGCAGGTGCTTGCAGATGAGTTACGCGATACCAGTAATGTCCGCGTAAACAGCATCAATCCGGGAGCTACCCGCACTGCAATGAGAAAGGAGGCCTATCCGGCTGAAGACCCCGTCACCCTGCCAACTCCGGAATCACTGATGCCCGCCTATCTTTATCTGATGGGCAGCGAGAGCACTGAAGTGCATGGACAGGCTCTCGATATCCAGAACTGATTTAAAACAATTAACCGGGGGCATCCAGTCCTATTTAATTACTGTGCGATTAACTGCGCCGCGCTGGGACCAGGACTTTCTGTCTGCTGCGAGGAGGCAGGCCAGCCGCAGCATATAAAAGATTTATTTCTTGCAAAGGCAGCTCATACAGTTGCCCCTTCTTGATTCTGCTTGGTATAAACATAGGGCCATACCTGACTCGCTTCAGACGGCTTACAGTGACACCCTGAGACTCCCACAGACGCCGCACTTCTCGATTACGGCCCTCCATGATGACTACATGGTACCAGCGGTTACTTGCTTCACCTGCGAAAAATTGGACGTCTGTGAAGCGGCAAAGATTGTCCTCAATCATCACCCCCTGCAGCATCGCATTTATCATTTCCTGAGTGACATCACCACGCACCCGAACGGCATATTCCCGATCCACATTGGACGATGGATGCATCAACTTATTGGCTAATTCACCATCAGTAGTAAACAACAAAAGTCCGCTGGTATTCATATCGAGGCGGCCAATCGCGACCCAGCGGCCATGCTTTATAGATGGCAGTTTATCGAACACAGTTGGTCGACCCTCGGGGTCTTTGCGGGTGCTTACTTCACCTTCAGGCTTATTGTATAAAACCACCCTTGCCTGCTCAGAGGCAGCCGTTGGAGGGCTTACTTTTTTGCCATCTACTATCAATTTGTCGTCAGCACTTACGCGATCACCAAGGGTGGCGATTTTGCCATTGATTTTCACTCGCCCCTGTTTAATCCAGTCCTCCAGTTCGCGCCTTGAACCAAAACCAGCCCTGGCAAGTACTTTCTGTAATTTCTCATCGGTCACTGTTATTTTCTTCCTGCGTACTTTCTATTAGGGAGGGTTTTGCGGATGGCGGGATGCTCCCTTTGAGAGCAGAGCTTATACCCAGTATTTCATCCAGCGGACGCCGAGCCAGCGCCATCGCTTCCTGTTCATCTGGATAATCGCCTTCGTTTGCTGAATCGCTGAATTCATCGTCCGTCTCGGCTGTTAACTCCGCCTCGGAAGGCAGATCCAGTACGCGCATATCTCCCAGCACATCCTCAAGCTCCAGCTCTCGGTTGAGTTGATCCAGATCGCGAATTTCTGAAAGCGGTGGAAGTTGCTGAAGACTTTTTAAATCAAAATAGTCAAGAAACTGCCTGGTGGTCGCAAACATTGCAGGCCTGCCGGGCACATCGCGATGACCAACTACTCTGATCCACTCACGATCCAGTAATGTCCTGATAATAGTAGAGCTGACCCCCACCCCGCGAATCTCTTCAATATCACCTCGGGTGATCGGTTGACGGTAAGCAATTAAAGCCAAAGTTTCCAATAATGCACGGGTATATCGCTGCGGTCTCTCCTCCCACAGCCGGCTCACCCATGCGCTGAGCTCCTGCTTTACCTGAAAGCGGAAGCCGGAGGCTATTTCTTTTAACTCAAAGCCTCTTTGCTCGCAATCCATCGCGATAGCAGCAAAAACTTCTTTCAGTACTGCGGGTTCGGGTCTCTCTTGCTCAAGAAAAAGCTCAGCGACATCAGCCACAGACAAAGGTTTGCCTGCGGCCATTAACAAGCCTTCTACGATCCTCTTGAGCTGGTCTTTCTCAATGGGGACTGCCACCATATCCGTCACAGGAGCCTCAAGGTCGTGAACTTGTGCATCGTTCATTCGCTGCGTGCCTTTAAATGTATAGGGCCAAATGCCTCAGTTTGAATTATTTCAATCAGAGAATCCTTCAGCAGTTCCATAACTGCAAGGAAAGTCACAACCACACCAAGACGCCCCTCTTCCCTCATCAACAGCGACACCAGAGGTATAAAACGCTGTGATGACAGGCGTACCAGAATCTCTGACATCTTCTCGCGCGTAGACAGCGTTTCACGCTGAATATGATGGTGCTCGAACCTATCTGCCCGTCTTAAAACACTTGCTAAGGCAATCAGTATTTCTTCAAGCTCAACTACCGGATCGGGCGTATAACGTTCCAATTCCGGCGCTGCTGCTTGAACCAGAAACAAATCCCTTTCCAGACGCGGTAATGCATCTATATCTTCTGCTGCTTTTTTATACCGTTCATATTCCTGCAGACGCCTGATCAGCTGTGCGCGAGGGTCTTCTTCGTCCTCAGCTTCGACACTACTGCGCGGTAATAACATCCGCGATTTGATTTCAGCCAGCATGGCTGCCATCACCAGGTATTCGGCGGCCAGTTCAAACTGATGAGACTCCATCAAATCGACATAAGCCATGTATTGAGAGGTGATTTGAGAGACATCTATTTCCAGAATATCTATGTTCTGTCGTTTGATCAGATATAACAACAGATCCAGCGGTCCTTCAAATGCTTCAAGAAACACCTCGAGGGCATCCGGGGGAATATACAGATCCTGTGGCAATTGCGTCATCGCTTTGCCGGCAATATAAGCAAAAGGCATTTCCTGCTGAGCTAACTGCTCCAGCGGTTTTGCCCTGCTTGTCTCTACAGTCGGTTCAGCGCTCACCTCAACGGTACCCCAATCCCATTGCGTCTCTGACATCCTGCAGAGTCTCCCGGGCTGATTCCCTTGCCACTTCAACGCCTTCAGCTAGTATCGATCTGACCATATCCGGGTCTTTTTCGTATTGTTTCGCCTGCTCCTGAATAGGTTCTAACTCTTTGATTATCGTGTCAATAACCGGTCGTTTGCATTCCAGACAACCAATTCCGGCGCTGCGGCAACCGGCATTCACCCATTCTTTGGTGCTCTCGTCCGAATATACTTCATGCAACTGCCATACCGGACATTTTTGTGGATCACCCGGATCTGTCAGCCGCACCCGTGCAGGATCGGTAGGCATGGTTGCGATTTTCTTTTCAATCAACTCCAGAGGTTCGCGCAGACTGATGGTGTTATCGTAGGACTTGGACATTTTTTGCCCATCAAGGCCAGGCATTTTCGCGGCAGGTGTCAGCAACGCCTGCGGTTCCGCCAGAATCATTTTTCCGCTGCCTTCCAGATAACCCCAAAGTCGCTCGCGATCACCCAGGGAAATATTCTGCTGTTCCTGCAGCAATGCTTTTGCCCGTTCCAGCGCATCCTGATCTCCCTGCTGCTGGTATCCGGTTCTCAATGAACTGTACAAGCGCGCAGTTTTTTTGCCCATCTTCTTGATAGCAGCCTGAACATTTTCTTCAAAGTCGGGTTCTCTACCATAAAGATGATTAAAACGACGCGCAACTTCCCGTGTTAATTCCACGTGCGCCACCTGGTCTGCGCCTACGGGAACCATACCGGCACGATAGATCAGAATATCCGCACTCTGCAGCAAGGGGTATCCTAAAAATCCGTAGGTCTCCAAGTCTCTTTCCCGTAGTTTTTCCTGTTGATCTTTATAGCTGGGGACACGTTCGAGCCAACCCAGAGGTGTCATCATCGACAGTAATAGATGCAACTCAGCATGCTCAGGGACGCGGGACTGGATAAAAAGGGAAGCCGAACCGGGATTTACACCAACAGCTAGCCAGTCGATGACCATATCGAGGACGTATTCTTCAAGTATCTGCGGAGAAGCATAATGTGTGGTCAACGCATGCCAATCGGCAACAAAGAAAAAACATTCATATTCATGCTGGAGTTTCACCCAATTTTTGAGCACACCATGATAATGCCCAAGATGCAGACGTCCGGTGGGGCGCATCCCTGATAAAACCCGATGCTGTGAATTGACAGTGGACAACGTATAACTCCAGTATTCTTGTTGAATATAGGCCACTCCATCACGGATTGGCCGGAAAGGGCCGCATTATCTCAGATGAAAAGAGTGAATACGAAGAATTTTTAGCCACCCTGTTAAAAGGGCCGGAGCTGAAACACCCGCACCGCAGACTTATCGAAAGGGTTCAGAATCACCTTTGCCTTCGCGCAGCAGTTTTGGTTTACCATCGACCAGGTCCACCACGGTTGTGGCTGTCAGGCCACAGGCTTCGCTTTCAATAATCAGATCAACCAGGTTTCCCATTCGTTCCTGGATTTCGTAAACCTCAGAGAGCGGATTTTCGTCGCCAGGGAGAATCAGGCTGGTACTCATTATCGGTTCTCCTACTTCCTGTAACAGTGCTTGAGTTACCCGATTATCGGGAATGCGCAAACCTATAGTCTTGCGTTTAGGATGCATCAGACGACGTGGCACTTCCGCCGTCGCTGACAAAATGAAAGTATAGGGACCGGGGGTATATGCTTTGAGCAGGCGATAAGCGCTGTTGCTCACTTTTGCATAGATGGATATCGAAGAAAGATCTGCGCACATCAGCGTAAAATTATGTCTGTCATCCAATTGCCTGATCCGACGAATTCTTTCCAACGCGGATTTGTCGCCTATATGACAGGCCAGCGCATAAGTAGAGTCGGTGGGATAAATGATAACTCCTCCAGAAAGCAAAATAGCTGCCGCCTGCTTGATCAGGCGTGGTTCTGGATTCTGAGGATGAATGTGGAAACACTGAGCCATTAGAGGTATCGTAGTCCGTTTTTAAAATTGGAATTAAGCACGCGGCACACAATAACAGGCTGCGACCGGCAAGTCGATTGCTGACATCCGCAACGGCGCTGCTGGAACAAAGATTATCTATTCATCAGTCAAAAACAAAGGATCAGAAATGCTCTATGCAATCATCAGTGAAGACGTCGCTAACAGTCTGCCATTGCGGATTACTGTTAGATCGGCACATCTTAAGCGTGTTCAAAAATTAGTCGACGAGGGACGCCTGATTATAGCCGGCCCACATCCTGCTATCGACAGCAATGAACCAGCAGCGGCCGGTTTTACCGGCAGTCTGATCATCGCGGAATTTGCATCACTGGCGGCAGCACAATTATGGGCTGATGCTGACCCTTATTTGGAAGCTGGTGTTTATCAAAAAGTTGTGGTGAAGCCATTTAAGCAGGTGATGCCTTGAGAGCCCGCTTATTCCTGCAAAACTTCCTGCAATTCAGATGTCACGGGCTTCAGATCAGGAAACCCGACATCGAGGGTCTCATTCCAGATTTTCAATTCTCCGCGTTTTCGCCGCATCAGAGCAGAAGTATCACCACTGATAGTGACACTTTGAATCACATCATTGCGGCTGATTGAATTGACTACCTCCTGCCCCTTCACCACCCGGCCGAATACGGAATGCTTGCCATCAAGATGGGGTGCTGGCACATGAGTGATGAAGAACTGGCTGCCATCTGTTCCGGGGCCACTGTTCGCGGTAGATAAAATTCCAGCACGATTATGACGCAGTGTTAACTCACCGCTGAAACGATAACCAGGACTGCCGGTACCGGTGCCCAGGGGATCGCCGCCCTGAATCATAAAGTTGCGCTCTACTCGATGAAATTTCAAACCATCGTAAAAACCGCGCTGCGCGAGATTCACAAAATTCGCCACGGAGGTGGGAGCCAATTGCTCATTGAAGGAAATTTCGATATCACCTTTGTTGGTCTTTATCAGAGCACCCAGGTTCTGAGCCAGGGCAACAGGTGACAGTAGCATCCACGCAAGAATAAACAGGAAGGTTGGTTTTTTCTTTTTAAATGAACTCATCATAAAGCTATACCAAATTGCATGTTTACCGGCGCATGATCTGAAAAACTCTGCGCAGTGTATATTTCAACTTCCTGCACATGAGCAAGAAGATTGGGAGTAATTACGTGATAATCAAGGCGCCACCCGACATTCTTTGATCGGGCCTGACCTCGCTGCGACCACCATGTATATTGATCAGATTCTTTGTTGAGGTGACGGAATGCATCTATAAACCCTTCCTGTTCAAAAAGTCGATCAAGCCACTGTCTTTCCAGAGGCAGAAAACCAGAGTTCTTTAGATTACCTTTCCAGTTTTTTAGATCAATCTCTTTATGACAGATATTCCAATCACCACAGAAAATAAAATCACGCCCACTGTCGCGTAACGATTGCATGAAGGGCATGAACTTATCAAGAAACTGATACTTCACCGTCTGCCGCAACTCTCCGCTGCTGCCTGATGGCATATACAGCGAGGCTACACTAAGGTTGCCGAAATCAGCTTGAATGTAACGCCCTTCCGAATCAGCTGTATTGCACCCAATTCCGCGGATTACCCGATCAGGTTTGCGACGACAGAATAAGGCGGTACCCGAATAGCCTTTCTTTTCTGCGTCGAAATAAAAACAATGATAGCCCTCAGGATGAAATATCGGGTCGTCCAGTTGATGAATCTGTGCTTTGGTTTCCTGCAGACAGATTACATCAGCATCCGCTTCCGGCAGCCAGTCAAAAAATCCTTTTTTTGCAGCTGACCGAATGCCATTACAGTTTAACGTCATTACTCGCATCCAAACCTTCTTGTTGTTCTCGTAACATTCTGACCAGGGCCATGACCATTGGTTTCATAAAAAAAGATGACTCCGGCATCACCTGCACCTGGACACCGGCAGTTTGCAACTGCTCTGCTACAACAGGACCTACTGCCACAACCATTATACGAGCGAGTACCTGCTGTAATTTTTGTTCAACCCCCCGTTTTTTAGCCACTTCGAGCAGACGGGTATACTGCGGCTGACTGGTAAACATCATGGCAGTGACTCGCGCTGCAAGTCCACCATGCAGCAGTCCGGTAATAAAATCTGCAACCACTTGCTCGGCTGAATCAGAGGCGTAAATATAAGGCGCGATCGGCACAGCAATCGCGCCGCGGTCGCGCAGATAATCCATTAAGAGCAGATTGGGATCCTCACCATAAAGCTGAACCGCAACTCGTCGCCCCTGTAATTCGATAGAGTGCAGTGTTTCGATAATGCCTGCGGTAGTCGGTGCAGAACCCAGCATATCAGGCTTCAGATCCAGCTCTTTTAATGCCCGCCCCGGTTTCGGGCCACGACATATTTTGACGGTATCGGAGAGCGCTCGTAGAAACTCGTCCTTGCAGGCGGCACGTTGAGCGAATCCGTTCAAACGACGCAAACCTTCGCCCGTCAAGATAATAAAATACTCGCAGGGCCTGCTGATAAACTCCTGTAGCCAGCTCTCTATTTTACGGTGATCGGGAGCGTCAAGAATACTTACAAGGGGTAGTCGAAGCACCTGAGCACCGCGAGCTTCCAGCAAATCCACCAGAATATCGAGCTGCCTGCTCTCAGGTACGGCAATATATTGGCCACTAAGAGATAATTCCTCTTCTAACTGCATGCGATTTTTCCGTTAAAAAATTAAACGTAACTTATATTCCCAGAATTACGACAACATGTTTTCATCTGCTAATAATTCAACGCAAAAATGTAACTTTTTATCGCAAAAATCCCGCCACTCAGTTTTAAACTGTTACATAAATGCCCATTTATGTTACTATGCCGCCTGTTGCATCAAAGCAATAGAAGAATTATTTATCAAACGTGGAGATTATCAATGACCGACATTATACACAGCACCAGAGCAGTACTTATATCAGCCGTAGTAGTAGCAGCCGCAGTAGCTGTTCCAATTCTGACAATTCTTGCAGTAGTCTGAACAGCCTCAAGCAGTCAGGTGTCGATGATCAGTCGACTGACTTAAACTACCCTGAGAAGGGAGTATTTTATGCAAGGCTTAACATTTAATCGAACGCTCAGGTAAAACGTCGTCGTTTCCCTGGGCGTTTTTTTATTCTAAAGGTTTTAGTTTATCAACAAAATTACAGGGTTTATGCCTGTTATCCAGCTGATGCTCAATTATACCTTCCCATGCGGTTCGGCAGGCCCCGGGAGAGCCCGGCATGCAAAACACGATTGTACCGTTAGTAAGACCCGCGAATGCCCGCGACTGGATAGTTGAACTGCCTATTTCCTGGTACGATAACTGACGAAACAGCTCACCAAAACCTTCTATCTGCATCTCCAGCAATGGAGTTACCGCGCCTACCGTATTATCCCGGAAGGTAAATCCGGTTCCGCCAGTGAGCAGCACAGCTTGGATATTATCATCCGCTATACAGCCCGCTACCAGCGCTCTTAACTTGTAGAGATCGTCTTTGACAATAGTCTTACTGACCAGCGTATGGCCACTGTTGTGAACAAAATCAACCAGCACAGCACCGGATTTATCTGTCTCTTCGGTACGTGTATCCGAAACAGTTATGATCGCAATGTGAACAGATTGAAATGTCTTTTCAGGAGGAACTGCAGAAGCGGGATTACTCATTTGAAACCATCAACTCCGATACATTACCTTTTAAAACCGGGCGATCAACCGCCAGTCATATTCATCAGGCGAACCGGTTGGGCATAATCTTTATCGTAAAAATTATGTCGCTCCGGCTTAATCCGCATGGAGTCAATAATCGCCTGCTTCAGCTCATCAATACCAGCCCCTTCCCTGCGCATTATCGCGCGTAGATCGACTGAATGCTCATTACCGAGACATAGCAATAATCTGCCCTCTACGGTAACTCTCACCCGGTTGCAGGTTTCGCAAAAATTATGACTGACCGGTGAAATAAAACCTATGCGGCTTTTATAGCCAGGAATATACACATAACGTGATGGACCAGCTGTAGTTTCAGCACTCGAGATGAGCTGGTATTTTGACGCTATCTGCTCACGGACCCAATCATTACTACACATGGTCTGCTCCCGAGCATGGTCAGAAGCCTGGCCAAGCGGCATCTCTTCAATAAATGCGATATCTATATCACGCTGTAGCGCGTATTCAGTTAAGTCCAGCACTTCATCTTCGTTATAGCCTTTCATAATAACGGTATTCAATCGAATGCGATCAAAATCCTGTGCCAGTGCTGCATCTATACCGGCCAGCACTTTATCAAGTTTTCCCACTCGGGATATACGTTTAAATCTTTCAGCATCAAGACTGTCGATGCTGATATTGATCCTGTTAACACCCGCTTCCCGCAGCGGAGCAGCAAATTTATCCAGTTGCGCGCCATTGGTGGTGAGCAGCAGCTCTTTTAGCCCAGGCAGTTGGCCCAACTGCTTTACCAGCGAAATGATATTGTTTCGCACCAGCGGCTCACCACCGGTAAGACGGATTTTATCTACACCCAGTTCGGTAAAAGCTCTGCCTGTTGTGTAAATTTCCTCCAGCGACAAAACCTGATTTCGTGGCAGAAAAGTCATATCCTCGGTCATGCAGTAAACACAGCGGAAATCACAGCGATCAGTTACAGACAAACGCACGTAGTCTACCCGACGACCAAAATCATCAATCAGTCCGGTTTTTTTCTCTGCTGCACTATCAGTTTTGCTTGTCATTTATTCCTTGTCTATCTATGCCTGCATCACATCTGATCCGTAAGATCATTTAGCCATTTAACTGTCAGTAATTGCAACCGTTGACTATTCAACTATCGCCTCCTTGATTTGCAACCGAATAATGGCATGAGTATCACTGTGCTGGAAACCTTCTGAGCGAACCTGATAATCGCCGGCTTGAACATTTGCAGTGCCGCTGGCCGATACCGTCGCAACTACGTAAACCATTTCTGCAGAAGAGAGATTAAAAGGCCCAACTGCTGCTGAATTATCCAGAGAGACGGTAGCCGGTAAATCACGCACATTGAGTACTTTAGCTGCCAGTGGTTGACCGCGCCCATTGACTTCGAGCGCGGATACAAATACCCGGCTATCCGGGTCCAGATCCAAACCCGGTGCAAGTTCAACTTCCACGTCGATTACCGGTCCGCGATCTGCTACCTCACTCGCTGGATCAGCCTGTGCATCCATGCGGGTTTCCAGCTCAGCGATATGACTGCGCAAAAACTCGGCATCCTCGCCTGAAGATGCCATCTGCAACACACGCTGCCAGTACGTAACAGCACTCTGGAGATCATCTGACTGCTCCGCGTCAAGTGCGAGTATCTGCAGAACGAATAACTGGTTAGGATCAAGCCGTTGTGCCTGGGTAATAATGCTGCGCACTTTGTCATTCAGCTGCCGATCCGCCAACGTGTATTCATTGAGAGCGTAGCGGCCCAACAGGAATGCTTTATCCGCTGGCTGCTCAATCAAGGAACTGGCTCGCTCCAGCGCTATCGAAGTTTCTGCATACTGACCCAGTGCAGCCAGATTCTGGGA
This sequence comes from Pseudohongiellaceae bacterium, assembly GCA_041689205.1. Lineage (GTDB taxonomy): Bacteria > Pseudomonadota > Gammaproteobacteria > Pseudomonadales > Pseudohongiellaceae > JAVVEG01. Next base: position 28,361 of record JBDNGQ010000209.1, read on the forward strand.
CAGAAAATACCAGGCCCAGCCGCTGTCAGGATTGTTGTCAATGAAGTCTGTTAATAGATAGATTACCTCAAGCGCGCGTTCGGGATTATCTTCAACAGCGAGGGTTTGCTCATGCAGATCACGCAAGGCAAGTTCATCCTGGAATCCCCATTGCTGGTAAAACACATAACTGAGCGGCAATATACTCAATACCAGCACCAGTGGAATGAGTTTTCCAGCCGATAGCCAGGACGATGATTTTAATGCTTTGTCATTGCTGGCATCAGGGTCATCTCTGACATCAGCCAACAAATTACGCTCAAGTTCCAGTTTTAAGATTGTATACTGCTGTTGATCAATCGTTCCTGCATGAAGATCAGCATCAAGCTCCGCCGCTCTTTCCTGGTAGATGGCAAGATTTGCTGCATCTCGCTCCTGCAGGCCGCTGAGATGCGCCCCTCTTTGCTGCCGCCATAAGGGCATTAGAACGAATAAGCTGGCAAGCAACAGCAGGCCTGCGGATAAGATCCAGAACAAGTTATCTCCTCACTTCCTAAAGAATTTCATTTTCCCAGTAATCGCCGCAGGCGTTCCTGCTCTGCGAGATCAAGGGTATCATGCTGTTTTTCAACACCCGGTTTTGCGCGTCTGACGATACGAAGAATTATCCAGGCACCAATCAATAGAAAAACCAGAGGCCCGAACCACAACAACAAGGTATTGGTCATCAAACGAGGCTTATAAAAAATAAAATCACCATAGCGCTGCAGCATGAACTGCTCAATTTCAGCGTCAGTTTTACCATCTATTATCATCAGATAAATTTCGCGGCGAAGGTCTTCTGCAACCCCCCCGCCGGATCCGGTCAGGTTGGTGTTCTGACACATCGGGCATCTGAAATCATTGGACATCCTGCGAAAGCGTTGCTGCTGCTCCTCACTATCAAACTCGTAAATATCGACGCCGGCCAGAACAGAAGGCGCAACAGCTAACAAGCCGAGCGCGCAGCCAAAAGTGATCAGACAGGCTACGACAAGGGAACGCAATATAGTCGGCATCAGTTGGGCGACTCATTTTTCACCGCAGCTATCGCAGGCAATATTTCATCTTCCCAGGCTTGATAATCAATAACGCCAATATGCTTGTAACGGATTACTCCATCGGCATCCACAATAAAAGTCTCCGGTGCGCCATAAACTCCCAGATCAATGCCAAACCGTCCATCAGAATCGATGATATTCATAGCGAATGGATTGCCGTTATAGTCCAGCCAACGTTCAGCCTCCGGAACTCCATCTTTATAATTTATACCGACGATTGGAATAACCTTCTGCTCTGCTGCCGCCATGAAAATTGGATTTTCCTGCAAACAGGGAAGGCAGTAGCTCCCCCATACATTTAGCAGGAATGGCTCATCTGGCAAATCCTCCTGAGTCACAATGCGATCGCCGTACTCTAAAGACTTCAAGGCGAAAACCGGTAAGGGTTTGTCGATCAGCACGGAAGGTAGTGTGCGCGGATCCAGATACAGACCGCGCCACAACATAGCGGCCATTGCCAGGAATATCAGTACCGGAATAAACAGTTTGAATCTTGACACTGCATCTCTCCCTTAACTCTGCAACACAGGAGCGGCCGCAGTTTCCAACAAAGATTCTTTTTTCACTCTAAAACGACGGTAGCGTTTATCCGAAATTGCAACAAAGCCACCCAGCGCCATAAAAATAGAACCCAGCCAGACCCAGCGGACAAATGGTTTAACATAAACAGTCATAGACCAGGCACCCTCTCCGCGAGGATCACCCAGGGTGATAAATAGATCCCGGAACAATCCAGCGTCAATCGCCATTTCAGTTGAAGGATTGCCGCTCGCGACATATATCCGCTTCTGTGGATTAAGCTCACGTTGATAATTACCGTCCTTAATTACGTCAAAGCTACCTTCTTCGGCAACAAAGTTTGGCCCCCGAACAGGACGCATACCATTGAACTTAAATTCATAGTCGCCAAGCATCACACTTTGCCCAGGTTGCAGTAATACGCTTTTCTCAATGCTGTAGATACTAGTCAATGCGGCGCCGGTAAGGATAACAGCGAACCCAAAATGAGCTATCTGCATACCCCAATAACTCAGCGACAGGCTTTTCAAGCCTGCCAGAGCACTATCTTTATTAGACACTTTATTTATCATATCTGTAAGCATTGCGAGCATTACCCAAAACGCTAACGCTACAGCTAATGAGGCTCCGATGGAGAACTCAAGGGTAAATACCAGCGGCAGTACCAGACCAAGCAGCACACTCGCTATCGCAACCTTCGTTAACTGCTTTCTGAGATATTCTGTTGATGTTTTCTTCCAGCGACTGGTTGCACCAATCCCCAGAAATACTGCCAGCACAACCATTAGAGGCACAAAAATAAGATTGAAGTAAGGAGGACCTACCGAGATCAACTCACCGCCACTCATTGCCTGATAAACCATGGGATACAACGTACCCAGCAGAATGGCCGCGCTTGATACCACCAGAATAATATTATTCGAGAGCAGGAATACTTCCCGCGATAAAGGGCCAAATGTGAGCTCGCTTTTCATCAGAGGCGCACGCACCGCAAACAGCAGCAGAGAGCCGCCCACAATCACTGCAAGGAAGCCAAGAATATAAACACCCCGGGTAGGATCTGTGGCGAAAGCATGCACTGACGTGAGCAAGCCTGATCGGGTTATAAATGTTCCCAGCAGACTGGCGGCAAACGCCATAATAGCCAACAGTACGGTCCAGCTTTTGAACACGCCGCGTTTTTCAGTGACAGCAAGTGAGTGAATCAAGGCGGTTCCCAGTAACCAGGTAATCATTGGTGGATTCTCCACAGGATCCCAGGCCCACCAGCCTCCCCAGCCAAGTTCATAATAGGCCCACCAGGAACCCAATGCGATACCGAGAGTAAGGATACCCCACGCGACGTTTGCCCATGGGCGTGACCAGCGCGCCCATGCGGAATCCAATCTGCCACTTAACAGCGCGGCAATAGCAAATGCGAACACTACTGAAAAGCCTACATAACCCATGTACAGCATCGGGGGATGGACAATAAAGCCAAAATCCTGCAAAGCAGAATTCAGATCCGCGCCATCAGTCGGTGGCAGCGGCAGAATACGATCAAAGGGATTTGAAGTAGCAATCATGAACAGCGTGTAGCCCACGCAGATCAGACCCATTACCCCAAGTACCCGGGCTACAAAATCATCAGGCATGGCTTTACTGAATATTCCTACAGCCAGCATCCAGCCAGCCAGCATCCATGTCCAGAACAAAAACGACCCCTCATGACCGCCCCAGACAGCAGTAATTTTGTACTCCAACGGCAGCATGGTATTGGAGTGCTGGGCAACGAAGGCAACTGAAAAGTCATCTGTTACAAAGCTGTAGCCCAGGATCAGCAGACACACACTCAGAAATACAAAAATACCCGCTGCTAAAGGGCGGGCCAGTCCGATCCAGAGTGCATTTCCACGGCTGGCGCCGATAAGCGGCAGCGTGCCCAATATGACACTGAGTGAGAAAGCTATGATCAATGCGACATTGCCCAGTTCAGGAATCATTATGTACCTCCGGTGCCACGTTGTTTTTCAGCAGCATCCATCGCCGCTTTCACTTCGACAGACATATAATTTTCATCGTGTTTCGCCAGCACACGAGAAGCCTGGAATACGCCTCCAGCCACCATTCCTTCTGCGACCACTCCCTGGCCCTCACGAAACAGATCTGGCAGGATACCCTGGTATTGAACTGTAAGATCATTACTGAAATCTGTGGTTATGAAGCTGACCTGCAACGAATCCTGCGCATGAATTATGGAACCTTCTTTGACCATTCCACCGATGCGGATACGCTGCCCTTCAATTACTTCACCTTTAGCTATCTGGCTGGGCGTGAAAAACAGATCGATATTGGTACTCAATGCATACAGTGACAAGCCTGTTGCGATAGCCAGACCAGCACTGATAAATATGAGAATAGCCAGTTTTTTCTGTCGGTGCGGTTTCATCAGTTTACTCCGCTCGTGCATCGCGGACACCGCGACGCTTCTGTTCTTTAATAAATGCTTTCCGCTCACGCAGCGGTTGCAGCAGATTTACTGCCAAAAACACTGCAAAAATTATATACACTGACCAGACATGGAATGTGTATTTACCCATTAACAGAAATTCGCTCAGGCTTGAAAATTGGATATCGCCCATACTAAGACCGCCTCGCTGTGCTAAACCTGCGTTTAATTAAACATTTTCCCGTGCGACCAGATCGGTCACCCATTGAGATCGTCTTTCGCGTTGTAGAATTTCAGTGCGAGTACGTAATATCAACGCAACTGCAAAAAAACAGTAGGTCGCTGCGATCATAACTAATAAGGGCACCCAGATTTCCGGTGGATTTGGTGCTATTGGATCCATGGAAAAGCTGCTGGCTGGCTGATGCAAAGTATTCCACCAGTTCACTGAATACTTGATTACCGGCACGTTAATCGCACCCACAATTGCGAGAATTGCTGTAGCCTTTGCAGCGGCATCAGGACTTTCAATCGCGGAACGCAGAGCGATCACACCTACGAACAGGAAAAACTGGATCAAAAGCGAGGTCAGGCGTGCATCCCAGGCCCACCAGGTTCCCCAGATCAAGTCCCCCCAGATAGCACCCGATGCAAGTGCCACGCCGGTAAACCATAAACCAATAGGAGCAACGCATTTGGCCACCATATCGGCCAGCTTCATCTTCCAGACCAGCGTAATAATTCCTGCGATCGCCATTAACGGGAAGCAAGTCAGGGAGATCGCAGCGACGGGTACATGAATGTACATAATGCGGATAGTGTGGCCCTGTTGGTAATCTTCGGGCACAAACAATAAGGCCCAGACTATTCCGACACTCATCAATATCACCATGAGCGCGACCAGCCACGGCAACCAGCGGCTGGAGAGCTCATAGAACCAGCGTGGTGAACCTAATTTAGAAAACCAAACCCACATAGTTCGTCTCTCAATAACACTGTTGACAAATGTGCTGTAAATCGCTCGATGCGCCGAATATAACACAGGGTTTACTCGCCCCCTGTTACTATTTGTAACTAATTTTTGAATGGCGCGCACCACTGTGTGGCACTTAATTCACACTGATTTTTAATGCCGCTGCAGATGCCCAGGGAGCGAGACTTAAGGACACCGCCAACATAGCTCCCAGCATTGCATAGTGGCCGCCTACGGGAACCCCGACCAAGACGTCTGCTACCGCTTTGGCACCAATTATAAGCACCGGCGTGCACAAGGGTAAAACAATAACCGCCAGGATCAGGCCCCGACTGCCTAATCCTACTGTCAATGCGACACCGATCGACCCGAACAGACTCAAAACAGGTGTCCCGATCAATAACGTAAGCACCAGCGTCATATAGGCATCCGATGGCAGGAACAACATATAAGCCAGCAAGGGCGACAACACCACTACGGGCAGGCCACTGATCAGCCAGTGACTGATGTTTTTGGCCAGCACCATAAAGTAAAGAGGCTGCGGGCTTAGCAACAGTTGTTCAAGTGAGCCGTCTTCATAATCAGCGCGATAGAGATTATCCAGTGACAGCATGGAGGCCAGCAATGCCGATACCCAAACAGCACCTGCCGCGATTCTGGACAACTCAACGGACTCGCTGGAAATTGCCAGCGGGAACAATGCGGTTACAATCACGAAAAACATGATTGGGTTGAGCAGATCGTTACGCCGCTTGAGTGCAATCAACAAATCCCGTTTCAAGGTGGCGACAAAGGCGGCCCATGTGCTGACCTCAGGAAGTTGCGAAAAATTATCAGAACTCGCACTACTCATTGTCGACTCCTCTTTTCTGCGCGGTTCTGGTCAAGATCAAGAATGCGCAACGTACACGGCACTTCGAGACGATGATGGGTAGTGACCAAAACGGCCCCACCGGCGCTGACATGCTCTGCAAGCAGCGTTTCCAGCGCCTTTACTCCTTTCACATCAAGGGTGGTAAACGGTTCATCCAGAATCCACAAACGCGCCGGGCTGATCTGTAGACTTGCCAACGACACCCGTTGCTGCTGACCGGCAGACAGATTACGGCAAGGTACGTCCTCATAACCGGACAAACTCACATAAGCCAGAGCCTGCTCAATAGCTGCATCTGAAACTCTGGTATGCAGCGCGCAACGCCAGCGCAGGTTTTCTCTGGGGGAAAGGATTTTATTGACGGCATTGCGATGCCCGATATACAGAAGGGAAGCAAGAAACAGCTCCCGATTGCGATGCACTGGCCGCCCCTGCCAGTAGATCTCACCTTCAAAGCTATCGTTGAGCCCGCAGATAATACGCAACAGAGTCGTTTTTCCACTGCCATTGCTGCCCTTTACCTGCAGCAGATCACCGGCAGCGACAGAAAAATCCAGTCCTGTAAACAGAACCCTGTCATCACGCTCACAGAACAGATTGCTGACCTGCAGTAAAGGAACTGCCGCTTTGCCGGAATCTATTACAGGAGTTGATGATGACATAAGGTTTTCCCAGCACGCAGGTTTAAGCAGGACAGAGGGTCAGGTCAGGCTTTCGGAGGCGTGACGCCAAGCTGCCCCATATACTTGCCGTTGCGTTGCTTGTAGGTCATCTCGCACTGCTCATCCGATTGATAAAACAGCATCTGTGCCACGCCTTCATTGGCGTAAATTTTAGCTGGCAGCGGTGTGGTATTAGAAAATTCCAGAGTGACATGCCCTTCCCACTCCGGTTCCAGCGGAGTTACATTTACAATTATGCCGCAGCGGGCATAAGTCGATTTACCCAGACAGACGGTCAGTACATCACTGGGTATGCGGAAGAATTCGATAGTACGCGCCAAAGCAAAGGAATTCGGCGGAATGATACAGTAGGGTTCATCGATACTGACAAAACTGTTTTCGTTGAAGTTTTTAGGATCTACTACACTGGAAGTGTGGACATTGGTAAATATCTTAAATTCAGTAGCACAGCGAACGTCATAACCGTAACTTGAAGTGCCGTAAGAAATAACTTTTTCATTGTTGAGGTAGCGCACCTGACCTGGTTCAAAAGGCTCGATCATGCCACGTGTCGTAGCCATTTCCCTGATCCATCTGTCTGACTTAATGGTCATGCTGCTTAAGCTTCCTGTAAGTTCACCGGGCAATTCCGAGCGCGCATGATACGATCAAACATCGCAAAACTCACTACCCGATTGCAGCTGTGCGAATTACAGCGCAATCGAAGCAGTTCCGTTTGATTCCCTGAGACGGCCTGTTCAAGGCCGTATTTGACACCTCTATTGATGATCTATTTTTACAACCCAGCTGAGGAGAGCGTCTGCTGCTCTGCGAACAGGCCGTCAGAATAACTGGAAGGTATCCGGTATTGCTGCAGAATATCCTGCTCACTCAGCTGCGCTTCTTTGTGATCAATCACAACCTGGTAGCCACTCGCATTCTTGAACACTACATGTGAGTTATCATTGTCCCTCAGCATGCGAATGAATTGATGAAAATCACGTACCGGCACACCATTCACCTGCTCCACGATCCAGTTGCGCATGTCGTGGTAGCCCAGATTGACGTCAGCTGCCAGCACCTGCAAGGCAACAACCAGTTCACGCTTCTCTGGAGATGCCCATTCACTGCGCGCCTGCAACAAACCAACCGGCGCGGTACGACTCCAATCAGAACCCCAACGCTTGATCAGGTTCATATTCAGCGGCACAAACAAAACTCCACCATAGATATAGTATTCAGGGATCCGATCAAACTCTTCCTGGCGCACCAGACTGTAATTTTCCTGACGGCGCTTGGCTACCAGTTGATCACTGTAAACCTGGCCTTTGCGCGAATACTCGATAGAAATTCCGTCACCAATCTGCTGCAGGTCTATGGCATGTTTATAATTTGTCTGCAAAACATTGCTAACCCGAATGGTGCTGTCTCCAGCCACTGGATAGCCGCCAATGCTTAACAGAACATCGTTCTCCTGCAACACACCTGCAGCGGCAGAGTCATCGAAAACCTTGATAATCAGCACGCCACTCTGCTCAGACGTCAAGCCGTAGGCAAGTTTAGCCGCTGGACTTTCCAGATCCTGGGTGCGAAAGCCGAGGTCAGGGAAACCATCGTAGGTGCCATCTTCACTGTCAGTCAGCACGTGGCGAATAATATCGGGCGGCACGAAATAGCCAAGATTTTCAGCCCTGCCACCAGAATTCGCCTGCATAACCACGCCAACAATCTTTTCATTCACGATCACTGGACCACCACTGTTGCCCGGATTGATCGCAGCATCTAGCTGCCCGGCCAGCAGATATTCTCCAGAATGTGCATAAACCTGCTGTTCAACGCGTGACAGAATGCCTTTAGTGATACTCATGGTTCGGCCACCCATCGGATAGCCAAAAACATAAACCTCTCCATGAGGATCGGGCAGGTCGCCAATCTCAAGTGGCGAGAGACCCAGAAAAAAACCTGGATCGTCGACGGAAATGATTGCAAGATCAGAGGCATGAGAGACAAAGCTGACCCGTGCCAGATAACGCGTAGGATCATTATGCTTCTGCACCTGCACATAACTGGCATTCGCCACCACATGCGCGTTGGTTAGAATACGGTTACCGCTGATTACGCTGCCAGAGCCGGTGGATTGGCTTGGCGTTAACAAACGCCAGGGCGTGAAGTAATCTGGTTCAGCGGCAGTGGTATAGACTTTGACAATCGAATTTTCGACTTCGCGCATCGAATCTGAAATCTGCGCCTGTGCAGGTAAAGCCTGACTCATCAGCAGGGTTGCGGAAACGATCTGGGCTATAGTTAGGTGTTTTCCTCTAAATACACTTGATAACTTTGATGTAGACTTTCGCCAATGGTTGGACAGGGGTTGGCATAAAGTCATGCTTAAGGTTTCCTTGATAGTCTTAAGCAGGACCGTAGATAATTGCAGCATGAAACTTCCTCCGACATAGACACTGGTTACTATTTACTCAATCCTGGGCGTGGCGGGAGTAAAACCTAAATCCCGTGCCTGAGTCAATTACATTATGCGCATCCCAGGCTGAGCACCACTGTCCGGCGTTAACAACCAGATGTCTTTCCCCTCTGCACCCCCCGGCCCTGCTGCAAGTACCATTCCTTCTGACATTCCAAATTTCATTTTACGGGCTTGTAAATTCGCAACCATTACGGTCAGACGACCAATCAGTTGCTCTGGCCGGTATGCGGATTTTATTCCCGAGAATACCGTACGCAGTTGCGGATGCCCGTCTGCATTAAGACCCAGATCCAGCTGCAGCCTAAGCAGTTTATCCGCCCCCTCTACATGTTCCGCATGTATGATGCGTGCGACGCGCAAATCGACTTTGGCAAAATCCGGAAATTGTATCTCTGGCATTAGCGGCTCCGCTTTCAGTGGCGAACCGATGACTGCAACTGGCGCAGCGGAGCCAGCGCTTCCGGCAGCCGTCAGCGCAGCCTCCGCTGCTGTCTGCTCAACCATCGCATCTACCTTGTCCTGCTCCACCCGGCTCATCAGCGGAACAAACGCATTTATTTTATGATTCAGCAATGTAGTGTCCAGATCACCCCAGCGTAATGGCGGCACGTTCAAGAATAACTCCGCCTGCCCGGTCATCGTTGGCAATACCGGTTTCAGGTAAATCATCACCAGACGGAACAGATTAATACCGGTGCTGCACACTGCCTGCACTTCGGGAGCTTGTTTATCTGTTTTAGCCAGCAGCCAGGGCTGCTTCTCAGCAATGTATTGATTGGCCCGGTCGGCCAGCGTCATTACTGTGCGCATGGCTTTGCTATACTCGCGCTGCTCATAGTAGACGGCTATTTCCTTGCCGACTTCCTGAAATGAAGCCACCAGCTCTGGCTCACTGCATTCAGCTGCCAGCATTCCATTAAAGCCTTTTTGGATAAAGCCCGCGCATCGGCTGGCAATATTAACAACCTTGCCTACCAGATCAGCGTTCACCCGGGTAATAAAGTCATTCAGGTTAAGATCCAGATCATCAACCCCACTGCCCAGCTTGGCTGCCAGATAGTAACGCAGGTACTCTGGATTCAGATGTTGCAGCCAGGTTGCCGCATTAATAAAGGTGCCACGCGACTTCGACATCTTTTTACCATCAACGGTCAGGAATCCATGCACGAACACGGCTGTTGGCTTTCGGTAGCCAGCACTGGTCAGCATTGCAGGCCAGAACAAAGCGTGGAAATTGATAATATCTTTACCAATGAAATGATAAAGCTCTGCAGAACTTCCCGGTTTCCAATAATCATCAAACTGATAATCACTACGCTCACACAAATCCTTGAAGCTGGCCATGTAGCCTATAGGCGCGTCCAACCACACGTAGAAATATTTACCGGGTGTATCTGGAATCTCAAAACCAAAATAAGGGGCGTCACGGCTAATGTCCCATTCCTGCAAACCGCCTTCCAGCCACTCACTGAGTTTATTGGCAACCTGCTCCTGCAACGCACCACTGCGCGTCCATTGTTTCAGCATGTCGGAAAATTCAGGCAGTCTGAAAAAATAATGAATTGACTCTTTTTCGATAGGAACAGCTCCTGAAAGAGTCGAACGAGGGTTGATCAATTCGGAGGCGTTATAAGTGGCGTTGCAGACTTCGCAGTTATCTCCATACTGATCCTCCGCTTTACAGCGCGGACAGCCTCCCTTAACAAAACGATCCGCGAGAAACAGGTTTTTTTCGGGATCGTACAATTGCATGATGGTGCGTGAACTGATGTGATCATTGGCGCGCAAAGCTTTGTATATAGACTCAGACAGCTCGCGATTATGCTGTGAATGGGTGGAATGATAGTTATCGAACTGGATGTTAAAACCAGCGAAATCCGCCTGGTGTTCCGCCCGCACGCGGTCAATCAATGCTTCCGCACTGATGCCTTCGTTTTCAGCCCGCAGCATGATACCGGTGCCATGGGCATCGTCAGCACAGACATAAACACAATCCTCGCCTCTCAACCGTTGCATGCGCACCCAGATATCAGTCTGTATGACTTCCATCAGGTGTCCAAGGTGAATTCCGCCATTGGCATAAGGCAAGGCGCTGGTTACCAGTATTTTCCGCTGCTTTTGTCCGGTCTGTGCTTGCACGTCATCTTCCTTTCAATTATTCCCCAACAGAGTCAGGCCAGTTCAATCATTTCAAAATCTTCTTTTCCTACGCCGCACTCGGGACACATCCAGTCATCCGGAACATCCTCCCAACGCGTGCCAGGTGCAATACCCTCTTCAGGCGAACCCGTCTGTTCATCATAAATATAGCCACAAACCATGCATTGCCATTTTTTCATTCAGTCACCGTCTGTATTCGTTACACAGGAAACAAGGGCGCAGATGATACTGCAAGACGATAAAATATTCAGCCGAATCTATCAGCAAGGACGCTCCCGGTTTGCAGGTATATGCTAGAATCCGGTCACTCCTGCTCCTTATAGATTTTTTAGGAAGATCTGTTAAGTGTCTGAAATCTTTTTAGTTATAGTAAGTTCAGCACTAATTAACAATATTGTACTGGTGCAGTTTCTCGGCGCAGCGCCGGTATTGGCTGCAGCAGATCGCTTCAATCATGCGCTTTCACTGAGCATACTGAGCAGTGTGGTATTAATTTCGTCCGTAATCTTTAATCATCTGATTGACACGTGGATTTTGCAGCCGGCGGGTCTTACAGCGATTCGCCTGTTGATATTTGCTCTGGGCATTGCACTGCATGTCATGTTGCTCGGAGTCCTGCTGCGCAGGCATCTGCCTTTGCTGCACCGGCGACTGGGCTTGAACTTGACCTTGATAGCGGCTAATACCGCGGTACTGGGATCTTCCATGCTCGTTGTTAACAGAGACGGCACTTTTATAGACAGCGTGAGTTTTGCGGTGGGTTCTGCCACAGGTTTTTCCCTGGTGATGCTGATGTTCTCGGCTATGCATGACCGCTTGAACAGTGCGGCAGTGCCTCTGCCATTTCGTGGAGCGGCAATCAGCCTGATCAGTGCGGGGTTAATGGCATTGGGATTCATGGGATTTGTCGGTCTGGTCTGAGCTAAGGTTTGGAATAACGGTCTGGGCTAAGAGTCTGGACTAACGGTCGGAGCTAAGAGTTGGAGATTAAAGGTAGTTGATAGCAGCCTTAATATTAGTAGTGATGGGGTTAATGGTACTCACGGCGATAATCGTATGGCTGGCGGGAGCTCTGTCTGAAAATTCAGGGGCAAGCCCCGTTGCACTTGAAGAACGCATTAATCTGTTGCTTCCTCAGACACAGTGCGGTCAATGCGGCCACCCCGGTTGCCGTCCGTACGCACAGGCAATTGCCGCTGGCGAGGCAATTAACAGATGCCCGCCAGGTGGCCCTGAGACGATAGTCAATCTGTCCCGATTGCTGGGTGTTCCAGCGGTTCCACTGGATGTCAGCCATGGAGAACACCGGCCGCGCAAACTGGCCTTTATCAGAGAAGCCGAATGTATCGGCTGTACCAAATGTATTCAGGCTTGCCCGGTAGATGCCATTCTGGGTGCGGCTAAACTGATGCACACGATAATTGAATCAGAATGTACCGGCTGTGATCTTTGCGTAGCTCCCTGCCCGGTTGATTGCATAGACATGTTATCGGTGCCGGTAACTCCGCAAAACTGGGAATGGTCAATGCCAACTGTATGCGCTGTAAGGAAGGCAGGATGATTGCCATACTAAGAGACATTCGTCAGCGCCTGCTGCGCAAACGCGGCTGGCAGCGCAAGCGCTATGGCTTTGCCGGTGGTATACATCCGCCGATTAACAAGACCAGATCCCTGCGAGAGCAAATACTCATTGCGCCCGTGCCAAAACAACTGGTGCTGCCTTTGAGCCAACACATCGGTAAACCATCACTGCCTCTGGTACAGCCTGGAGAGCGGGTTTTTAAAGGACAGTTAATCGCTGCTGCTGATGGTTTGCTTAGTGCACAGCTGCACGCCCCGAGCTCAGGACTAATAAGTGCTATTGAACTTCGCCCGGTACCACACGCCTCCGGCTTGTCAGGCTGGTGTATCATCCTCGACTGTGACGGAAAAGATGAATGGATTAAAAATCAAAAACTTAAGAATAAAAGCTACACTGAATTATCAGCTGATAATTTGATTCGACAGATCTTTGAAGCAGGCATAAGTGGACTAGGCGGAGCCGGGTATCCCACCGAACGCAAGATCAGCGGATCAGCACAAGCACGAATCCACACACTGATTATTAATGCCGCTGAATGTGAACCCTACATCAGCGCCGATGAAGCCTTGATGCGTGAGCGCGCTGGTGAGATTAAAACCGGTATCGAGATACTGCAGCATATCCTGCAGCCGCAACAATGTCTGATTGGGATAGAAGACAGCAAACCTGAGGCCATAGAGCAAATGCTGCTGGCCACTGCTGGCAGTGCCATTGAGCTTGTGGTGATTCCGACAAAATATCCTTCCGGGGGTGAAAAGCAGTTGATCCGAATATTGACCGGACAGGAGGTGCCTATCGGCAAGCTGCCAGCTGATATTGGCATTTTGTGTCAGAACATCGGCACCGTCTATGCGATTTACCGTGCCATAATTTGTGCCGAACCTCTGATCTCACGCATAACCACGGTCACCGGTGCTGCGCTGGACAGACCGCGCAATGTCGAAACACTGCTGGGTACCCCGGCGGCGGATCTGCTTGCCTTGTGTGGCGGCAGCAACAGCAGCATTTCCCGATTGATCGTGGGTGGTCCACTAATGGGATTTGGCGCGTCAGATACTGCCATTCCTGTAATTAAAACAACTAATTGCCTGCTCGCTCCCTGTGGAGAAGAATTGCCCCCGGCCCCGCCAGCCGAAGATTGCATTCACTGCGGCCTGTGTGTGGAAGTGTGCCCGGTCGGCTTACTGCCACAGCAACTGAATTTCTACAGTCAGAATGGCAACCACGAACAGACCCGGAAACATAATCTGTTTGACTGCATCGAATGCGGGGCCTGTGCCTGGGTTTGCCCCAGTCATATTCCGCTGGTGCAGGTTTACCGCGCAGAGAAGTCCCTTATTCGCGAGCAAGAGGCCAGCCGAGTGCGCGCAGACTACTGGCGGAGTCGTTTCGAATTTCGACAGTTGCGTATTGTCGATCTGGCGGCCGAACGTGAGACCAGAAAGGCAGAGCGGCTGCAGGCGCGGCGCAGCTCCAATATTGCAGCCGAAGCTGCAGTCCGCATTGAGCCGGTACGCAAAACTGCTGAACAATTAAAAGCCGAAATACAGGCTGCCGTGGCGCGCGCAAAAGCAAAAAAGAAGGTTGACCAAGCCTGGCGCAGCAATGCTGGCAGTAACTCCGAAGAGCCCTCATAGATGCGAATCATCGGTTTGCAGAGCACTAACAGCTCACCGCATCTGCTGGCGGCCGGCAGTACTGCTCGGATTATGCGACTTGTCCTGCTGGCGTGCATTCCTGCGTTCCTTGCGTCCACCTGGTTTTTCGGTATTGGATTGGGATTAAATCTGTTGATCGCATGCAGCACAGCCATTACGTTTGAGGCACTTATCAGCATACTGCGCGGGCGCCCGCCGATTCTCTACCTGCGCGACAGCAGCATTCTGGTTACCGCAGTACTTCTTTGTTTTGCTATTCCGCCGGGCGCACCGTGGTGGATACCATTTATCGGCAGCAGTTTCGCGGTAATAGTTGGCAAGCATGTTTATGGAGGACTTGGCCATAATCTGTTCAATCCCGCTATGGTTGCCTATGTCATGCTGTTGATTTCATTCCCATTGGAAATGACCGGCTGGTATATTCCAACGGCAGCCAAAGTGGCTGCCGAACGCGCTGATCCCTTAAGCATTCAGGGCATACTGATCAGTCTTCAAATCAGTATCCCTTATCTAAAAAACCTGCCATTGAGTGAATATAAACCCGCTGCTGACGGTTTCGCGATGGCAACGCCATTAATCGAATACAAATTTGCCGCACCTAATGCCATTTATCGCACCCTTAATGCCAGTGGTGAACTTGACGTCTCGCTGTTCGACCGAGCCTCGAAAACCGGTTGGGAATGGGTAAATCTGGGTTTTCTGGCAGGTGGTCTGTTTTTGCTCTACAAACGGGTGATTACCTGGCATATCCCCGCAGCTGTGATCATTTCACTGAGCCTGCTGGCCTGGTATTTTTATCAACCGGGCAGCGAGGCTATTCATGGATCGCCTTATCTGCATCTTTTTGTCAGCGCGACCATGATAGGGGCATTTTTCATAGCCACTGATCCGGTCAGTTCGCCAGCCAGCCATGCCGGCAAGATTATCTATGGGGTCATTATCGGTATTGCAATCTATTGCATTCGCATCTGGGGGAGCTATCTTGATTCAGTGGGCTTTGCTATTTTGCTCGGCAATACCGTGACTCCTTTAATCGATCATTGTGTGCGATCAAGAGTATATGGCTTTGGACGTTTTAAGTTATCAGGGCAGCGGGTATGAGGTCCTGGCAGTCAACAGGGCAGAAATCGCCACTTCTGTTACTGGGGCTGTGTCCTTTGCTGGCCGTAACTGACACGCCAGTTAAAGCTTTCAGCGTCGGCCTGGGAACTCTGTTGGTGTTACTTTTCAGCAGTCTGGTAGCACTTGTGCTGCGTACACAGCTAAGCACCCTGACCCGCCTGCCTGTGTTGATCATCGTTATTGCGGGCGGCAGCCTGCTGGTTGATCTTTTGATGCAGGTCTACGCCTATCCAGTCTATAAATCGCTGGGATTGTTTGTGCCGCTGATTGCAGCTAATCCTTTGATACTCGCGTGCATTCTTAAGCAGCCCGGCCTCAATGCCACCGCTGCCCCAGATTCGACGAGGATTTTCATGAGGCAGTATCTGGGTAACAACCTGATGATCGCATGCTGGTTTTTATTGTTGCTTGTTATCATTGGAGCAATAAGGGAAATACTAGCTACCGGTGCGGTATTGGCCGACCTGCATCTCATACGGCCAGTATCTGTTGAATGGAAACTGGTCCTGATCGAGGATTACCGCAAATATCTGTTCATGCTGGCAGCTCCAGGTGCCTTTATTACCGTTGGTTTTGTACTGGCGCTGAAAAATTTGTTGCTTTCCCGGCACACACACGAGCAGCTAAGCGCATTGCCTGGGCAGGATAAACGCGTGCGAATTCACCTGTGAACCGAAAGCATGGATCTGTGCACAATATCAAGGACACATCAAATGAACGGTAAGTATGAACAGTAAAAAACGCGCAGAGATTTTCCGACGTCTGCAGGCAGAGAACCCGAATCCAAGCACCGAACTGGCTTTCACATCAACGTTTGAATTGCTGATTTCAGTCATCCTTTCTGCTCAGGCAACAGATGTCAGCGTTAATAAAGCCACAGCTAAACTTTATAAGGTTGCCAATACACCTGAAGCAATACAACAACTTGGGATTGAAGGCTTAAAGGAATACATCAAGACCATCGGCCTGTTTAATACCAAAGCAGCTAATGTAATCAAGACCTGCGCTGCATTGATAGAAAGACATAACTCACAGGTTCCGGACACTCGGGAAGCACTTGAAGCGCTGCCAGGAGTGGGACGTAAAACGGCTAATGTCGTGCTGAATACGGCCTATCGACAGGCAACCATGGCTGTT
Source organism: Pseudohongiellaceae bacterium (assembly GCA_041689205.1). Taxonomy (GTDB): domain Bacteria; phylum Pseudomonadota; class Gammaproteobacteria; order Pseudomonadales; family Pseudohongiellaceae; genus JAVVEG01. Next base: position 45,037 of record JBDNGQ010000209.1, read on the forward strand.
GATACTCATATCTTCAGGGTATCAAACAGAATCGCAATAGCACCCGGGAAAAACGTATTGGAAGTTGAACAGCGGTTATTGAAATTTATTCCCGCTGAATACCTGCTTGATGCGCATCACTGGCTGATTCTGCATGGGCGTTATGTCTGCCTTGCCAGGAAACCCCGTTGCGGAGCCTGCGTGATCTATGACCTGTGCGAATATAAGCATAAGACCGAAACGGACTGAAACACAGGAGTCGAAATGACTCCTGTGTTTCAGTATCAATGAGACTTCATTCAAGCAGTCAGGGCCCTTTGTAACCAGATTATCCATCATCGAGATTTTGTGGCTCACACCAGTCTGAGACGCGCGCATTTTTATTCACTGCCAGCCATTTGAGACCACACTTTCTGTGTTAAAGGTCAATTCTGAACAGACTGAATCAATCGAAGCTGTGCTCACTTCACTTTGCGACCCTTGCCAGCAGCGATGCGCAGACGCAATGCGTTCAGCTTGATAAATCCACCGGCATCAGCCTGATTGTAAGCACCACCATCCTCTTCGAAGGTGGCGATACTGACATCAAACAATGAATCATCGGATTCGCGTCCCACCACGACGACATTGCCCTTATAGAGTTTCAGGCGTACTTTTCCATTCACATAGACCTGCGATGCATCAATCAAACCCTGCAGTGCGAGACGTTCAGGCGACCACCAGTAGCCGTTATAGATCAACGATGCGTAACGAGGCATCAGGTCATCTTTGAGGTGAGCCAGTTCGCGGTCAAGCGTGATTGATTCAATAGCACGGTGCGCTTTCAACATGACTGTCCCGCCTGGCGTTTCATAACAGCCCCGGGACTTCATGCCCACGTAACGGTTTTCGACGATATCTGAACGACCAATGCCATTGGCTCCGGCAATTTTATTAAGAGTGGCCAGTACTGTGGCAGGAGACATGCTTTCTCCATTTACAGCCACGATATCGCCCTTTTTGTAGCTCAGTTCAATGTATGTTGCCTGATCAGGCGCATTCTCAGGAGAGACAGTCCATAGCCACATATCTTCTTCCGGCTCGGAACCTGGATTCTCCAGAACGTCACCTTCATAAGAAATATGCAACAGATTAGCATCCATGGAATAAGGAGATTTGGTACCGCGCTTCATTTCTACCGCAATATTATGCGTGTTGCAGTAGGCCAGCAGTTTGTCACGAGAATTCAGATCCCACTCGCGCCAGGGAGCAATAACTTTAATTCCTGGTGCAAGCGCATAAGCACCCAGCTCAAAACGTACCTGATCATTACCTTTACCGGTTGCCCCATGGGAGATCGCGTCAGCTCCGGTCTGCTCAGCAATTTCTACCAGCCGTTTCGCGATCAGTGGACGGGCGATTGATGTGCCCAGTAAATATTCGCCCTCGTAAATGGTATTGGCACGAAACATGGGATTAACGAAGTCTCTGGCGAACTCCTCACGCAGATCCTCGATATAGATCTCTTTAATGCCCATCGCCTGAGCTTTGGCGCGTGCTGGTTCAACCTCACCACCCTGGCCAAGATCTGCTGTAAACGTTACTACTTCACATTGATAATTTTCAGTTAGCCATCTTGCAATTACCGATGTATCCAGACCACCTGAATAGGCTAACACCACTTTGTTGATGCCCGACATTTGTTGCTCCTTGATAGATTCTACAAAACTGAGAGTGCACTGGTGGTACACAGGACATAAGGGCCGCATTGTACATGGATAGGGCTTTGAATTCGATTGCAGCAAAGTAGATGTCATCGGGCCTGCGAGCAATGCCAGCAAAGATAGGGTAAACTTGCTCCTGTTTTAAATTCCCGTGAATATCCGGGCCTCACCCATATAAGCGCACTCTGAAACCGGCCGCCTGATGCGGTCGGTGACGATGCCAACGGACCTGTCCCCGCCATGAAACAGCTTACTCTGACCCAACCTGATGACTGGCACCTGCACCTGCGAGATGGGGCAGTTCTGCCATTTACCGTGGCAACAAGCGCCCGCACCTTCAAGCGGGCTATCGTCATGCCTAATCTTCAGCCTCCGGTGACTACTACAGAGCAGGCTATAGCCTATCGCCAACGCATTCTGGACGCAGCTCCTGCAGGTTCAGACTTTGAGCCTCTGATGACGCTATATCTGACTGACACCACCAGTGCCGAAGAAATTCGAAAGGCAAAAGACAGCGGCTATGTGCATGGGGTTAAGTATTACCCGGCTGGTGCCACCACCAATTCTGACAGCGGCGTAACCGATATAGAGAAGGTATATGGAGCGTTGCAACTGATGTCAGAGCTCGGCATGCCATTGTTAATCCATGGCGAAGTAACTGAACACACCGTGGATATTTTTGATCGGGAAAAAGTTTTTATAGACTCGGTGCTGCAACCCCTGACCCAGCGTTTTCCTGATTTAAAGATTGTGCTGGAGCACATCACTACGGCTGATGCAGTCAGCTTTGTACAAAATGCAGGTCCACGGGTGGCGGCCACTATTACTGTTCACCATCTGTTATATAACCGCAACCATATGCTGGCCGGGGGGATCAGGCCGCATCTTTACTGCCTGCCAGTGCTAAAACGCAATAAGCACCAGGATGCTCTGATTGCAGCTGCAACCAGTGGAAATCCCAAGTTTTTTCTGGGTACCGATTCAGCACCCCATGCCAAACATCTTAAAGAGCAGGCCTGTGGCTGTGCAGGTTGTTTCAGCGCTAATGCTGCCTTGGAGTTATATACCGAAGTATTCGAAGCCGCTAATGCCCTCGCCAGGCTGGAGGGTTTTGCCAGTTTCCATGGCCCGGACTTTTATGGCCTGCCACGCAACCGCAATTCAATCACCCTGCAAAAGTCAGCGTGGACGGTGCCTGCAGCTTTCCCCTATGCCGGTGACGTTATTATTCCCTTGCGTGCTGGCGAACAAATAACCTGGCGAGTAGCCGGAGCAGATTTATGATGGATTTCTTCAAGACAGAACAGGATGAGCCCGTCAGCCTGATGGCCTCACGATTTCGGAATTACCTTCCTGTTGTGATTGATATTGAATGTGGTGGTTTTAATGCAAAGACTGATGCCATTCTGGAAATTTCTGCCGTTATCCTGGGCATGAGTGAGAAAGGTATTCTTGAAGTCGAGCAGACTTTTTTTCACCGCATCATTCCCTTCGAAGGCGCTAATATAGAAGCTGCGGCTCTCAAATTTACCGGCATTGATCCATTCCATCCTTTAAGGATAGCGCGCTCAGAAAAAGATGTCTTTGATGATATGTTTAAGATCATCCGCGGCGCGATGAAATTAAATCAATGTAAGCGTGCCATCCTGGTCGCTCATAATGCTCATTTCGATCATGGCTTTATTAATGCAGCAGTAGCGCGCCATGACATCAAGCGCAATCCCTTTCATCCCTTCTCCAGCTTCGATACAGCCACCTTAAGTGGATTGGCGTTTGGCCAGACAGTTCTGGCCAGAGCCTGTGAAGCAGCGGGTATGGATTTTGATAATAACGAGGCGCACTCCGCACGTTATGATGCGGAAAAAACCGCACAGTTATTCTGCGGAATCGTTAACAAATGGAAGGCACTGGGCGGCTGGCCGACTCAGTAGTGCTGTCAGACAGCGCCAGAGTTATCTATCAATGTCTGTAACTCACCTTTTTGAAACAGATCCGTAATGATGTCGCAGCCGCCAATCAACTCTCCGCCTATATATAGCTGAGGAAACGTAGGCCAGTCAGCGATCTTTGGCAGAGTCGTCCGAATTTCCGGGTTTGCCAGGATATCAACATAAGCAAAGCGCTTGCCGCAAGCCATCAGGCATTTAGTAACCTGGGCCGAGAAACCGCACTGCGGTTGGTCCGGCGATCCTTTCATGTATAACAGGATGGTGTTGGAACTGATCTGATCTCTGATCGTTTGTTCAATGCTCATAGGTTACCTGCTGTTTTAAGTTATCTGTTAGTTGATCATATCCGCCCGGATCAACTCCGGCTGATCTAAAGATGGGGCCATTCTACACACTTAACTTTGCTGGCAAAAGCAGGCAATTGCCTCTGGCAGACAATCTAATATAAGATAGCGACTTTATCAGGAGGGGTGGCAGCGGCTGCCCCTTTTAATTTTCACTACGCTTTTAGATCACCCATCCAGATAAACAAGATATAAAAATAATGGCAATCCGACATTTTTTAACTTTAATGGACTTATCCAGAGAAGAGCTCTACAGCATCATCAAACGAGCTATCGCGTTAAAGCGCAGCCCCGATTTGCGCAGTGAATCGCTGAAGCATAAAACCCTGGGCATGTTGTTTGAAAAATCTTCGACCCGCACGCGCGTGTCCTTTGAAGTAGCAATGACTCAGCTTGGTGGCAGTGCCATCTTCCTGTCTCCGGGTGATACCCAGCTTGGTCGTGGTGAGCCTATGGAGGACACCGCCAGAGTGCTGTCGCGCATGGTCGATATCATCACTATCCGAACTTTTGAGCACGAAAAGCTGGAACTGTTTGCTCGCCATTCGACGGTTCCAGTCATAAATTCTCTAACAGACGATTTTCATCCCTGTCAGTTACTGGCGGATATGCAGACCTTTTTTGAACATCGTGGTGATATCAGCGGCAAAACCGTGGCGTGGGTTGGTGACGGCCACAATATGTGCCAGTCCTATATAAACGCGGCTCGTCAATTCGATTTCGAGTTGACTATTTCCTGTCCGGAAGGATTCGAGCCTCGTGCCGACCTGCTGGCTGCCAACAGCGATCGGGTGCGTCTGGTGCGCAAACCGGAAGAAGCTGTACGCGGTGCCAGTCTGATTGCAACAGATGTATGGGCCTCGATGGGACATGAGGACGAGCGAAATAAGCGCCTCGCTAAATTTGCACGCTACCAGGTAAATAGCGAATTAATCTCGCTGGCTGAACCCGATGCTTTATTTATGCATTGTCTGCCGGCTCACCGCGGCGAAGAAGTCTCTGCTGAACTCCTCGATGCACCAGACAGTGTCGTCTGGGATGAAGCAGAAAATCGCCTGCACGCTCAGAAGGCCTTGCTGGAATTTCTATCTGCACATAACTGATCCTGATTATGCGCTGCCTGTCAGCAACTGAATTATCAGTGCCTTGGTCATGAACCGCTTCAACAACACAGTCTCCTGTCGACGCTTACAGTGTAATCAGCAAAATCCCGGCTGACGCCACCGCGCAAGCCCGTTGCGGCACATTACATCCACATCCTGTACACAGTTTATCCACAGAAAAAGCCCTTGCAATCAATGCAAAAGCGCTCTATCTTGTGTCCCTTGCCGCCAAAACATCTATATGTTGTATGTTCATGTTCCTTTCACACACTAACAGCGGCGCAGTTTTTATCTAATAAAATCGTGGAATCAGCAATCACGGAGAGGCCCCAATGCAGACAGATACTACCCATAACCCGCCAATTTCATCAGGCTCAAGCCAGTCCAGTAGCCAGCGTTCTTCAACAACTCCAGCAATTGCACCCGGACAGATCCGGGTTATCAAACGTAATGGCGCAGTAGTGCCTTACGATGAATCCAAGATCATCGTGGCTATAACTAAAGCCTATCTGGCTGTTGAAGGAGGCACGGCAGCTGCGTCTTCAAGAGTGCACGAGACAGTGTCTAAAATGGGCGGACAAATCTCCGTCATTTTCAAACGGCGGATGCCTTCTGGCGGCACTATCCATATCGAAGATATTCAGGATCAGGTTGAATTAGCGTTGATGCGCACTGGCGAGCATAAAGTCGCACGCAGTTATGTTATCTATCGAGCTGATCATGCCCGTATGCGTGAATTACGGGTTCGTCAACAGGATACAACACAGTCTGAAATCATCGTCACTTATGCTGACGGCAACCAGGGGCCACTGGATACTGTCCGGCTGCGAACCGTGATTGATGAGGCTTGCGAAGGCCTCGAGAATGTTTCGGCAGATGCAATCTATGAAGAAACCATCAAGAACCTTTATCCAGGTGTGAAAATCGAAGACGTGCGCACCTCTTCAGTAATGACTGCCCGCACCATGGTAGAGAAAGATCCTAATTATTCGTATGTAACCGCACGCCTGCTGCTCGATACCTTGCGCTCGGAAGCGCTGCAATTTCTTGGTCTCGGTGAAAGCGCCACGCAATCAGAGATGCATTACCGTTATCCAACTGTGCTGCGTCCTTATATAGAAAAAGGTGTTGAGCTTGAATTGTTATCCCCACACCTGCTCGAATACGATCTGGATGTGCTGGGGGAAGCCATGCGCGCCGATCGCGACACGCAGTTTACCTATCTGGGGCTGCAGACCCTGTATGACCGCTATTTTATCCACAGCAATGACATTCGGTTCGAGCTGCCCCAGGTTTTCTATATGCGCGTCGCTATGGGGCTGGCAACTCAGGAAGAAAACCGTGAAGAACGGGCTATAGAATTCTACAACCTGATCTCCAGCTTTGATTATATGGTTTCCACGCCGCAGCTGTTTAACTCCGGTACCCTGCGGCCACAACTGTCATCCTGCTTCCTGACCACGGTTCCTGATGACCTGCATGGTATTTACAGTGCTATCAAAGACAATGCCATGCTGTCCAAATGGGCCGGTGGTCTGGGTAATGACTGGACACCGGTACGGGCACTGGGCGCGCATATAAAAGGCACCAATGGCAGATCACAAGGTATCGTACCCTTCCTGAAAGTGGTGAACGATACAGCGGTTGCGGTAAACCAGGGCGGCAAACGCAAAGGCGCTGTCTGCTCCTATCTGGAAACCTGGCACCTGGACATCGAGGAATTCCTGGAATTACGCAAAAACACCGGTGATGACCGTCGTCGCGCCCATGATATGAATACCGCTAACTGGATACCCGATCTGTTTATGAAGCGCGTATTTGAAGATGGGGAGTGGACTCTGTTCTCTCCAAATAATGTCCGCGAACTGCACGATCTGCACGGGCTGGCGTTTGAAGATGCCTATATGGAATACGAACGTAAAGCCGCGGCTGGTCAGGTCGAAATCTACAAGACCGTGCAGGCGAAAGATCTATGGCGCAAAATGCTGTCGATGCTGTTCGAAACCGGCCATCCGTGGATCACCTTCAAGGACGCGTGTAATGTGCGTTCACCGCAGCAACATGTGGGAACAATCCACTCGTCGAATCTGTGTACTGAAATTACGCTAAATACCAGCAACGATGAAATAGCCGTATGTAATCTTGGTTCCATCAATCTGATCAATCATGTGACCGAAACCGGTCTTGATACTCAGAAGCTGGAAAAGTCCATCAAGACGGCTGTGCGCATGCTCGACAACGTCATCGATATTAACTACTACTCGGTGCCACAGGCGAAAACTTCGAACCTGAAACACCGCCCTGTGGGCATGGGAATCATGGGATTCCAGGATGCTCTTTACATCCAGAAAATCCCTTATGCATCCGATGCAGCAGTTAAATTTGCTGACACCTCAATGGAGACGATCAGCTACTTTGCCATCAAGGCTTCGACTGATCTGGCTGAAGAGCGCGGCAGTTACCAGAGCTACACCGGCTCATTATGGGATCAGGGAATTCTGCCAATCGACTCGCTGAAAATGCTCAGTGAAGTTCGCGGTGATAAATACCTTGAAGTGAATATGGATCAGACTCTGAACTGGGAGAGCCTGCGTCAGCGGATAAAATCTGTCGGTATGCGCAACTCCAATGTACTGGCAATAGCGCCTACTGCGACCATTGCCAATATCACCGGCGTCTCACAGTCAATTGAACCCACCTACCAGAACCTGTATGTGAAATCCAATCTGTCCGGCGAGTTCACCGTGGTTAATCCTTATCTGGTCCGTGATCTAAAAGCGCTCGATCTATGGGACAGCGTGATGGTCAATGACTTGAAATATTACAACGGCAGTGTGCAACAGATTGACCGGATACCTCAGCATCTTAAGGATCTGTATGCCACAGCCTTTGAAATTGAACCGCGCTGGCTGGTTGATGCGGCCAGTCGACGACAGAAATGGATAGATCAGGCGCAATCACTGAATCTATATATTGCTGGTGCCAATGGCAAGAAACTCGATATCACTTATCGCATGGCCTGGCTGCGTGGACTCAAAACGACTTACTACCTGCGCTCTCTGGCAGCTACAACAACCGAGAAATCTACCATCTCTGATCGAACATTGAATGCCGTTTCTAATCTGGAAGAAGCGGCCCCGGTGCCGCTGGCCTGTTCAATTGATGATCCGGATTGTGAAGCCTGTCAGTAGAAGTCGGTCAGTAGAATCTGTCAGTAAATAGAACGAAGTTTTTCAGGAGGTAACCATGATTTCATGGGAAGAGTTTAATCAGGACGAAGATATCAACACCGGAAGCAGTGTTAAAAAAACTGCCCCTCCAAAAATGGAGCCGGTCCATGAACTGCAACAGCAGGCCGAGCGCAGTCTTGCTGATGCGATGGCCACAGCCGAGCGCAGTCGTTCCGCAGAAGCCGTTGCCAATGGCACACAGCGCATTGCTCCACGTAACGAAGTAACGCGGGCAACCGAGGCTGTTAACAGTGAAATTCTGCAGAGAGCAATCGATTCTCTGGAGGACCTGGATGTCAGTGCCGGAACTGAAGAGCTTGATGAGTCCGCTCAGCGTGTAACCGTTGATGATAAACGCATGATTAACTGTCGTGCCGATCTCAATCAACTGGTGCCATTCAAGTATGACTGGGCCTGGCAGAAGTATCTTGATGGTTGTGCTAATCACTGGATGCCACAGGAAATTAATATGAACGCGGATATCGCGTTATGGAAAAACCCTAATGGTCTGACTGCCGATGAACGTCTTATCGTAAAACGTAACCTCGGATTTTTCGCGACGGCAGACTCCCTGGTAGCCAATAATCTGGTGCTGGCGATTTATCGGCTGATCACCAATCCGGAATGTCGACAGTACATTTTGCGACAGGCTTTTGAAGAAGCGATTCACACCCATGCTTATCAGTATTGTATTGAGTCCCTGGGCATGGACGAAGGCGAAATTTTCAACATGTATCACGAAGTGCCTTCGGTTGCTAAAAAAGCATCCTGGGGGCTGAAGTATACCAAGAACCTTAATGATCCCAATTTTCAGACCGGCACGGTGGAAACCGATCAGGCTCTGCTCAAAAACCTGATTGCGTTCTATTGCTGTCTGGAAGGAATATTCTTTTATTGTGGTTTTACTCAGATTCTCTCCATGGGCCGTCGTAATAAGATGACCGGCACCTCAGAGCAGTTCCAGTACATTTTACGTGATGAATCCATGCATCTGAATTTCGGCATCGATATGATCAATCAGATCAAGCTTGAGGATCCGCAGTTGTGGACTAACAAGATGAAGGAAGAAGCCACGCAGATGATTCTGCAGGCAACGCAACTGGAAATCGAATATGCACGGGACACCATGCCACGTGGCGTGCTCGGTATGAATGCAGTCATGATGGAAGAGTACCTGCAGTTTATCGCCAACCGTCGTCTTGTGCAGATTGGTCTGCCCGAACAGTTCAGAGGAGTGAAAAATCCCTTCCCGTGGATGTCAGAAATCATGGATCTGCGTAAAGAAAAGAATTTCTTTGAAACCCGCGTCATTGAGTATCAGACAGGTGGTGCGCTGACCTGGGAATAATGTTAAGAGCTTTGCCTGGCGTATTGCTTTGGCCTGTTCAAGAACATCCTGGACAGGCCTTCGCAAGTGTGCTCCAGATGCACAGCATCTTGAGTAAAAACCATGAGTATGAAAAAAGGTGTTCTGGTTCTTGCTGCAGGCTTCAGCAGCCGCTTTGGTGGCAGCAAATTAAACGCAATCCTCGGTAATGGCAGCACTGTTCTGCAGCAGACTTTGCAGCATGTCAGTGCGGCCTCCGACAATATTTTGATTATCACCCGCAGCGAACTGATCGAGGATGGAATTTTGGATAGCGGTGTCTGTCACTCAGATTCACCGGGTCGCAATATAACTGCCGATCAAAAATCCGCGCTGCGCACGGTTTTGTGCGAAGACTCTCATCTGGGCATGGGGCAGACCCTGTCGTTTGGCATCAGTCAGATCCGTGACTGGGATGCCTGTCTGGTCTGTCTCGGCGACATGCCCTTCATCCGAACTTCCACATACCAACAACTGCTGGCGGTATTGCAGGCAGATAATATTGTGATTCCTGAGTACCAAGGTAAGACCGGCAACCCTGTTGGTTTTGGTAAATATTTTTTCGAGGAACTGCTGCACTTATCGGGTGATACCGGTGGCCGTGAAATCATCCAGGCTTACCCACAGCAGGTGCTCAGGATTTCAGTCAGTGACGGCGCAATTCTAGAAGATATTGATACGCGTGCTGACCTGCAGCGGTTACAGTAGTCATAAAGATTGCAATCCGAGGACCAGCGGTCATACAATCCGAAGAAAACCAGCCAGCATATATCGCCTCGCTGACTGAACCAGTCTCAAGAAATCACAGTGAAGGATTGATACCCTGGCTAATGAAAGCTTTCCTAACCAGACATCTGCGTAGCTGCACCCTTTTGCACTTCGTGGAAAAAAGCAGACTGCTAAAAAACAGCTTCCTGAAAATCAGCAGCATACTGCTAGTACTGATGATTGGTCTTAGCAGTGCCAGCAGCATGGCCGACTTAAGCACCGCCATCAGCAGCATGGAGGATTCCAGTAACCCCCTGATGCTGATGAAAACCTCCAGAGGAGACGTTTATCTGGAGTTATTCCCAGCCGCTGCGCCCCGTAATACCGCCAACTTCATTGCTCTGGCAGAGGCTACCGCCGAGCTCTCCCATCCCGAGACTGGAGAGCGCATCAGCGGCCATTATTACGATGGTTTATCCTTCCACAGAGTTCTGCCTGGTTATCTGATTCAGGCCGGTGCCCCTCTGAGTCCTGATCGAGCCGTGCCGAATTATCGTTTAAGGGATGAAATCAATGCCAGCGAGGCAGGCCTCAATCAGATCAAAATGCTGGAAGAAAGCAATAAACCCCATCCCTGGCTCAATATCCGCGATAAGGCCGATTTTGAACAACGCATACTGGTTCCACTTTACCAGCGCATCAATATCAATGATCCACTTGAACTGGCTGAACGGCAGTTTGAGGTACTAAATATGTTGCGCGAAATGACTTTACAGCAAGCTTACGAGAACCTGGGATACTCCTACAATGACACCCTGCCCTCACGCAGACCCACCCGTGGCAGTCTGATCATGGCCAGTTCCGGGCCCAACAGTATCAGTGCCGAATTCTTCATCCCTGTTGTCGATACGCCCTGGTTGACCGGAATCAGCACGGTTATAGGCAATGTCGTTGAAGGCATGGAGGTGGTAGACCGAATTCATCAGCAATCAGCAAGTCGTCTCGCCAATCCACTGTCCATCACCACTATCTATGAAATACGTCAGGCGGCAGGTGCCTCCGTTAATAATAATGGTCAATAACAAGGCCAGAGCAAGTACCGCTCAAAGCAGCCAGATAAGATGATCACCAACAAGGAGTTCAGTCAGTGCCCAAAAAATCAACAGCAGCCAGAAAAGCCCCAAAGCGTAAAAGCACCAGCGTCCTCGCATTGAGCATCACGGTAGGAATTTTTCTCGGTATTGGTCTGGGAGCCTTAATGGACGCCTTGCTTGTGGTAATTATCATCACCCTGACGGCCAGTGCGGCAATCGGATATTACATCGATAAAAAAAATGGCATCAGCTATCGTCGCAAGACTTGAGGCTTAGACCAGTGTCGTCTGAGTCTGTGGCTCAGGCGGGAAAATGTCGCGCCGATATGGCGGTAGTGAATTTAAAATTGCTTCTCCATAACGTTTGCTCACAACCCGCTCATCAAATAAGGTAATTCTGCCTGTATCGGTCTCACTGCGCAGCAAGCGGCCGCTCGCCTGCACCAGTCGAAACGCCGCTTCCGGAACCGATAAAGTCATAAACGGATTCTTGCCCTGCTGCTCCAGCCACTGTGCCAGAGTCGCTTCAATCGGATCATTTGGAACCGCAAACGGGATCTTGGCAATCAACACATGCATGCAGTACTTGCCCGGTAAATCGACGCCTTCGGCAAAACTGGCAAGACCAAAGATAATGCTGGGTTCGCCTTTATCAATGCGCTGCCGGTGAAACTTCAGTAACTGTGCTTTCTGATAATCATCCTGACATAGAATGATCTGACGCCACTCTTTATCGAGCCCCTCAAGCACCTCAAGCATTTGCCGCCGAGAACTGAATAGCATCAGAGCGGCTTCCTGTCGATTCAGCATTTTTGGAAGCAGGCGTACGATGGCAGCGGTGTGACGCACTGTATCGGCAGGATCGCAGTCCAGCTTTGGTATCACAAGGCAGGCGGCATTTTGATAATCAAACGGACTAATGATGCGATGGTATTGAGTGTGTGACGGTAATCCAGCGCGCATTCTAAGCACATCAAACTGTCCCAGTGCCGAAAGCGTTGCCGAGGTCAGCACCGCTCCGGCGCATACATCCCATAATTTTTCACTGAGCGTTTTAGCTGCCAGCACTGGACTGCATGACAAGGTAATATCGCTGACTCCTCCATAGTCACTCAGGCTCAGCCAGCGCGCCCAGGGTGCCTCAGTGGGCGGATCCGTTCTGGCAAAATGCAACCATAACTTCTGGTTCGCCTCAGCCCGGCTGGCCATCCCTCCTATCAATGGAAACCATTGCTCGGCATGTTGGCGCGCCTGCAAGCTCTCGCCTTCCTCCATCTCGCGCTTTAGATCGCTACTGATACCCTGCATCAAGCTGCTCAACTGGCCAAAGCGATTATTAAAATCTGCACCCAGATCGCGGAACTCTTTGGGTACAACACCGAGTTGGAATGCAAACTGTGGTGAGTTGTCGGCGCGCGAATCACGCCTGGCTTCAGGAGCAATAGACTGTGCCAACTGTTCAAACAAGGGCATCGAATCACTCAACACCCGCTCCAGACCCCGAAACAGATCATTAATCCGCAGTTGTTCGCGCTGAATGGTTGATCTGCTGCTTATTACTGTATCCGCAGCCAGTTTGCTCAGGGTTTTCGCAGATTGCTCCAGCCACTGAATGCTGCCGCGCAAACGCGTAAAACAGGCGAAGTGCTGATTACTCTTTAGAGGCAGATGGTGAGCTTCATCAAAAATATAAATCGTATCGGCGGGGTCGGGCAGGATGACACCGCCTCCCAGCGCCAGATCTGCCAGCACCAGATCATGATTAGCCACGATACAGTCAGCTTTCTGGACCTCGTCGCGGGCCTGATAAAAACAACAGTTGGAATAGTTGCTGCATTTCTGCCCAGAGCACTGGCCGTGCTCTACAGTAACCGGAGCCCAATCACTGTCCATGATCAGATTTTCCCAGTCATCACGGTCACCATGCCACTGTCCGGCATTGAGTTTATGCAGCATATCTTCATACAGGGCCAGTCTATTGCTGTCCGGTGCGTCCAGCAGTTCACCGTACAAATCCGCCATCGCATTCTGACTGGCATTGCCCTGCATCAACAGGCCGAGCTTGGATAAACACAGATATCGACCGCGTCCTTTGGCCAGCGTGAAGCTAAAATCAAGTACACCCAGATCACAGTACGCCTTGATGTCAGGCAGATCTTTTAAAGTAACCTGCTCCTGCAGCGCGACGGTTGCCGTGGATAGAACTACTTTCTTACCCAGGGACTTCGCCAGCGGCAGTGTCCCTAACACATAAGCCAGAGTTTTACCCGTACCAGTGCCCGCTTCAACAACACAAATCGGTCCTGCCGGACGCGGCTCAGCATCCGGATCTCCATCCCAATCCTGTCCGGAGTCGCCGCGCTCAGTCTTGCTCGCGGCAGGTATCACTGACAAAGAGCGCGCAATCTCCGCAATCATCTGCCGCTGTCCAACGCGGGGGCGCAGAGACTTTTCTGCAAGAATCTGCTTATATGCATGCTGAATAGTCTGTTTTACTTTTTCGGAAAGCATAGTGGCGGACACTTCGAATAAATTCAGGGAAAATAACGTGTCTATTTGCTTATTTTAAAGCAACGCGACTCATTGCTGTGATTATAGCACCTGTCTGATATGATACGCGGACGCAAAATTGAACCGCGAAATAGAACTGAACAAAAGAACTGAACAACAGAAAATCAATAGAAAAGAGTCCCGCAGGGGATGATTCATAAACCCTTACTGAAACCGTATCTGAATAACACGCAGCACGGAATAGAAGACTTAAGAGAAAGCTGTACATGACTTTTCCCACAGAATTGCAAGATCGCTGGCAGCACACGGACCCCGAAATTCGACTGCAGGCACTCGATGACCTTGAAACTTCCGCCGCTAGTGCAAGTCTAGGCACTGCTGTTCAGGAGATATTTGTGCAGATCGCCAGCACAGATTCGGATAATCGAGTTCGCAGCGCGGCCGCACATAAAGTTACTGATATAAATCTGTTGGACCAGTTGTGTCATATTGTCCGTCAAAAAGACAAAGCGGTTTACAAATTCTGCAAAGAAAAACTCAATTCCATTCATGAATTACAGGCACAGCAGACAGCTGCAGCGGCACGTGCGCTGCAAGTATGTATGAGTCTGGAAACACTGGCCTCGAAAGCTATCGGCCCATTGACTGGTGCGCAATATCACTACCAGCTCTCGCAGTGGCAGGAAAGCAGCAATGCCGGTAATGATGAACTGCAGCAACGCGTCAATGCCGCCAGTGCAATTCTTGCCGAAAAAGTAGGACAGTTCGTCAGCGACCGAACTCAGCAGATCGTCATGCAGCAAAGTATGGAACAGCTAAGGGCAGGATTCAGCAGTGCGGAAGTATTTATGACTACTCTGCACGCACCCATTGACGACGAACAAATGCAGTCGCTCGGACAACATCTGCATGAACTGCAATCGCTGCTTGCGGCTTTCCCTGAGCTGTTACCAGACAGCACTGAAGCAGACGCTCAATCAAATACTGATTCACGTGAATTGCTGAAGCAAAGCAATGCGTTGCTCAAACTCATGAGTTCCTGTCATCAGGCATGGCAACAACTGCAAAGCCGGACAGGAGAGCTCGACAAACTGCAGATTGCGGTCAAAAAAGCCTCAACTAAAGACAACAAAGTTTTAATAGATTTGCAGAAGCGCCTTGATAAATTATTTGCTGCGATAAACTGGCCAGAAAAGCTGCCAGCAAGCGCCGCCCATCAGCAGTACAAAGATGTCCTCACTGCACTTGCCGCTATTCAATCTAAAAATGCTGAGTGGCAAACGAAAATCCTGACTGATGCAAGCGCTGATCTTGTCCTGCTGGAGCAGAGTATCGAACAGGGTCATCTGAGTGAAGCTCAGAAATTGTGGGATAAAGTAAACAACGCCAGCAATAAGACAGCCGAAAAAGCACGACTGGCATTACAGGAGCAGCTGCTGCCTTATAAAGTGCGTATCACTGAACTGCAAGACTGGAAGAATTTCGCGACCACTGAAAAGAAAAAAGAATTGATCGAAAAAATGCAACACCTGCTGGATGTTAATCAGCCGCCGCCGCAAAAAGCCAAGACCATAAGAGCACTCCAGGAAGATTGGAAAAAGCTCGGACACTCAGACGACAACGATAGTCTGTGGGCTCAGTTTAATGAGCTGGCTCATAAAGCCTTTGAACCCTGCAAAGAGTATTTCAAAGAGCGCAAAGACAAGATGAGCGCTAATCTCAAAGAACGCAATCGCATTTGTGATGAGCTTGAACAGTTCATTGCCACTGTCAGTCCGGATGCGTTAAATATCTCTGACACCAGCAAGCTTGAAGCTGTCGCGCAGGAGGAATGGAAGAAGTATGCACCCGTAGCGCAGAACAAAATTAAGAATCTGCAGAAACGTTTTAATAACATTCTTAATTCACTGCGTCAGTTGAAACGAAAAACCCTGCAACATAATGCTGACAGGAAACTGGAATTTATCAAGCGGGCAGAAAAACTGCTGGAACTGGACGATTTCAAGGAAGCAATAAATGCTGCGAAGGGCCTGCAGAATGAATGGAAGACTATTGGTCCATCGCCTTACAAAGAAGATCGCAACCACTGGAACACCTTCCGTCAAGCCTGCGATAAGTTATTTAGCAAGCGCGACGAACAGATAAAAGAGCAGAAAACTGAAGCTCGCAAAGTTGTCTCTGCTGCGCGTGAGACATTGAAAAAAATTAACGAGTTGTTGAATCTTAGCGACGAAGAATTTCTACAGTCCAAGAAGCAGTTTGCAGAACTCAAAGAAGCTTTTTACAGTCAGCTGAATCCAGATATGAAGACGGAGCGACGACAGCTGATTGAACAATTTGAAACGGCCAGCAAGAAATACGAATCCAGACAGCGTGCCGCGCCAGACCGAAAAAGTCTGCAGCTGATTAATCAGGTAAAAGCCAAAGCAGAGTTCTGTCAGAAGCTTGAAACTGCGTTACTCGCTCGAACCCCTGAAGCTGCTGACACGGACGCGGAACAACTGCGAGGGCACTGGCAGGCATTTGATGCAATCAGTGAACCTGAACTGGAGCAGAAAATGGAGAAGCGATTCAAACTGCTATGTCAAAATTCCGCTGATTTGACCAGGCTGAAAAAACTTTCCGCCGATAATGACACTATTGCCAGAGAGTTATGTGTCGAAATGGAAATCCAGGCAGGCGTGGATTCACCCGCGCAAGACAAAGCTTTGCGTATGAAGATTCAATTGAATCACCTCAAGCATGATTTCGGTCAGACCCGTCATGCTGGCAAGAGCAAAATGCAGCTGATTAACGAGCTTGAAATGCAACTGCTGTGCACCGGGCCGCTTGATCCGGCAACTCGTACGGCATTGCATTTGAGAACCGGCAGCATCAAAGCAAAACTCAGCAGCTAAGAAAATCTACTCTTTCAGATCGGCAAGCAGTGCGATCTGGCTAAACGGATCTTCCTGAGAAGCGGCGTAACGGCTGATCACTGGATTAGCATACATCTGTAGCAGATAAGGCCTGATTTTTTCGTCCGCTGCCTGCAGACGTTTCTCAAATTCAGCTTTCGCTTCCTCAATCCGCCCGGCATCGTTACCGGGCAAAGATTCCAGCAGCGGTACCAGTTCCGGAGCACTTTGCTGAAGTTTTTCCAGAGCCACATAATTACTGTTCTGCAACAAATAATTATCAATAATCTGCTTATCAATCAAACTGGCGATTTGGTCAGGATCATCACTGACAATTCCCAATTCCTTTCCGAAGCTGACATGAACATGGCCCTTATAACCGACCATTCCAGTGACTATGCTGTGAATATCACTTTGTTCATCTTTCTGATATGAGCCGGCTTCTTTCTTTTGATAAAGCTCACTGGCTTTAAGCGCATCACAGGGATCAAATTCATAAGAAATTGCCACCGGTACAATGTGTAAGGCTGACAAGGCAGCACCCAGACCTTCGTCTCTTTTTGACATCCCCAGCATTTTCAACAACGCGGGATCTGTGCGATCGACACCATCTTTAGCGCGCCCTTCACGTTGTGCTATCCAGACATTACGCTTTAATTCGATACAGTGATGGATATAAGCAGATAATTGCTTCGAAGATTTCAGCATTTCCCGGCCTTTCAGGGAGCGCCTGACGATGAAGCTTTTATTCAAACGCATTAAATCATTGACGAACGGGCGTTTTAGAAGATTATCGCCAATAGCAATATAGACAGTGTCGCAGCCAGCGTGATACAGCATGTAATTCACAAATGCGGGATCCATGGCGATATCACGATGATTACTGATAAATAGATAAGAACGATCTGATTTTAGATTCTCCAGCCCTGAATGAGTCAGGCTGGAGGTGGTTTTTTCAATCATTTCGTCCATGTAGCGTGCTATCACTGTCTGCATGCCAGCAATATCACGGACATCTTTTAATTCATTGCTTAATTTCCTTCGGCTTAGAAAACGCACCAGAAAAGGCAGGGCTTTGTACAAGCGCGGACGGCTGAAGCCGCCAATACTGCTTATAAATCCGTCATCAGCCAGCAGCGAATCGAGCACCGGGCGGACCTCGTCATCGTTATAAGGTCGAATGTCCTGAAATTGATCGATTGTATCCATAGTCTGACTCAGCGGATTAAAGCGGCAGCGATTCTAACCATTTTGCCCAACCCTGGCAAACTGGTCAGGTAATGACTTGTGGCCATCCTGTCCCGAGAACTGCAACTCGGCAAGCCGCGCGTACAAAGGGCAACTTAACAGCAGTTCCTGATGACTTCCCTGGGCAATTAAGCCGCCCTTCTCCATAACCGCAATCCGGTCTACATTGATGACCGTTGCAAGGCGATGCGCAATTATAATCGTCGTGCGATTGCGCATAAGCTGCTCCAGTGCCATCTGAACCTTGCGCTCACTCTCCGCATCCAGCGCGCTTGTTGCCTCATCCAGCAACAGAATTTCCGGATTTTTCAAGATGGCCCGCGCAATCGCAATACGCTGTCTTTGTCCCCCTGACAATCGAATGCCTGATTCTCCCAGGAAGCTTTTGTACCCACGGGGTAGCTGCTCGATAAACTCATGGGCATGGGCAGATTTGGCCGCTTCAATCACTTCTTCGTCGCTGGCATCCGGTCGGCCATAGCGGATGTTTTCGAACACATCACCGGTGAACATCGCCGGCTGCTGAGAGACTATTGCGATATGACTGCGCAGCTCAATCGGATCCACGGTGCGAATATCGACTCCGTCAATCAGTATGTTGCCGGACTTAGGATCATAAAAGCGCAGCAGCAAATCGAACAGTGTGGACTTGCCTGCGCCTGATGGCCCCACCAACGCCAGACTGCTGGCGGCCTTGATATCAAGTGACAGGTTTAGAATCGCAGCCGTGTCTGGCCTTGAGGGGTAATAAAAACTGAGTCTTTCGATCTTGATCAGACCTTGAAACGGGGTCGGGAAACTTATCGGCTGCACGGGAGCCACAATGTCACTCTCAGCATTCAACAGCTCCAGCAGGCGCTCGGTAGCGCCGGCAGCACGCTGCAGATCGCCTATCACCTGACTGATTGCACCGACTGCTGCAGCCACCATCACGGCGTACACCACAAAGGCGGTCAGTTCACCGGCGGACATGCGACCATTAATGACATCCTGGCCACCAACCCAGATCATAACTGCCACTGCAGCAAACACCAGTGTCATCACTATCGTAATTAATAATGAACGAGACTTGATGCGCGCCAGCGCTACCTTGAACGCTGACTCCACATGAGCAGAGAATTGAATATCATCGGCACGTTGATGATTGTATGCCTGCACGGTTTTAATCTGCTGGATACTTTCCCCGACATAGGCGCCCACATTGGCAATCTCATCCTGGCTGCTGCGTGAAAGTTTTCGCACCCGTCGACCAAATATCATAATGGGGCCGATCACCAGGGGTATACACAACAACACGATGCTGGTTAATTTTGGATTGGTAATGAACAAGAATATAGTGCCACCAAACAGTATCAAAATATTGCGCAGAGCAATTGAAACCGAAGATCCAATTACGGTTTGCAGCAGTGTGGTGTCAGTAGTGATGCGTGACTGAATTTCACCACTGATGTTTTCTTCAAAATAGCCGGGATGCAAACTGATCAGATGAGTGAAAACCGCCTTGCGCATATCTGCGGTAACACGCTCGCCCAGCCACGACACCCAGTAGAAACGAGCGAATGTGCCCAGAGCCTGGAGTATCGCAGCGATAAGAAAACCAATAATTGCCCAGCGCAGAGACTGAGTGGAACCTGCAACAAAACCAGAATCCACAATGATCCGGACAAACTGCACCAGACCCAGGGTAACGCCAGCCGTAAGCACCAGTGCAACAGTGGCGATGAACATTTGTGTTTTGTAGGGAGTGATGAAGCGTAATGCCTGGATCAGGCCAGCTGTGTGTTTAACGGGAAGTAACAAACCAGGCATAATTTGTGTCCAGAAACGGAAGATCATACTCCTGTGCAGAGTGCAGAGCAAAATTGCGTTCAATTACGTCATTGCAGCACTGCGGTTTCGGGATTGTCTGCCAGCTGATCCAGTTGCAGATGGACTGCAAGCGTATCTGCATACACTTCAATCTCGTCGAGTATCTGCTGAGCCTCAGAGTCCGGCTGCTCAAGCCGCATTTTTGCGACTTCTGCACGAAAGCTCAGCAAATCGAGGCCGGCGCCGCGCTCCGACGATGAACGAATGAGCCGCTGACGACAAAATTCACCCCAGCGCTGCATCTCTTCCCCATTCAGGCGATCTGGCCAGTTTCTCGCCCGATAACGAAACAGCATTTCATGCAGGCGGCCATCCTGAAATCGTGGCGCTAACGTCGCCAGAGAATCCGGGGGACAATTGCGAACAGCGCTGATGCCGCGCTTGTCTGTTTCGGAAAAAAAGCCGCCACTGTAAATCATATAATCAGGATCATCCTCCAGATCAGGTTCTTCATCAGGGCTGAGTTCAAGCAGCCGTCGGTCATAGGCCCTGGTTACTTTCTCCAGCACCATAGCCAGTTTCTCAGGGTCAGCGCACAGGCTTTCCCAATGCGTTTGACTAAGAGCCAGATCAACAGAATATTTCTCCGCAAGCTCAGCGCTCAGAACGCCTGCCGGCACCAGCACGGGACAACGATTAAGATGCACAACTTTAAGAGGAATCCGTTCTTCGCCTTCGGCAAGCAGTTGCTGGGAGGTAAACAGCAGACGCCTGATTTCCTCTACAGACAGCTCAATCCACTTCGCAGGATCGAGGCGCAGATCACAGACAATAACGCCATTACTGTCGATGGGATGCCTACACAGCGGAGCAACCAGAGCCAGACAACCTCGGATTGAGGGATACATCATAGAGACATGCAGTACCTGTTTGTGGGTCAGCAGATTAAGCTGTGCCTGCACCGCATGCTTGCTGCGCAATTGATAAATATGTTCATACAATTTTGGTTGCCGGTCTCTGATCAGCCGCGCCAATTCAATTGTAGCCGCAACATCAGCCAGCGCATCATGAGCATCAGCATGCGCGATGCCATTGGCTGCAGTCAGCATCTCCAGGCGAAAGCTGGGAGAACCATCCTCCTTTTGAGGCCAGACGATGCCCTGCGGTCGAGTGGCAGCGCACAAGCGCACCATATCGATAATGTCCCAGCGTGAATTACCGTTTTTCCATTCCCGCTCATAGGGATCATAGAAATTGCGGTACAAGATCTGACGGCTCAGTTCATCGTCAAAGCGGATGCTGTTATAGCCCGCCACACAAGTGCCGGCCTGAGAAAACTCAGCATGGATGCGAGCTATGAACTCAGCCTCGCATAAACCTTCCGCCAGCGCCTTCTGCGGGGTGATCCCGGTGATCAGGCAGGCCTGCGGGTGCGGCAGCATGTCAGGAGCAGGTTTACAGTACATAAGCAGTGGCTCACCGATAATATTCAGTGCCTCGTCGGTGCGGATACCAGCAAACTGGGCGGCGCGATCCCGTCTCGGATCAGCTCCGAAAGTCTCATAGTCGTGCCAGTAAATTGTTCTGCTCAAAACGCTAGCCTCTTAATCCATGTCGTCAGTCAATGTTACAAGACTATACATCTGCCTGACACACAAAAATTAACCGCTCGCATTCCTTCAACACCCGCTTAGTAGTAGTATTCGCTTCGATACATAAGCAAACAATCTGCAATCTTATATTTCAGCTCGCATTCGAGCTTGACGACACTGGAAACAAGTACAAGGACCCGATAATACTTATGCACTTCCCTGGCGCCCATATTCTCAGCGTGACTCAGTTCGAACGTGAAGACGTCGAAACAGTTTTTAAAGTAGCTGATAACATGGTTCCTTTCGCACACCGTCAACGCATGACCAAAGTGCTGGATGGCGCAATTCTTGGCAATATGTTCTTTGAACCCAGCACCCGCACCCGGGTAAGTTTTGGCTGTGCGTTCAACCTGCTCGGCGGCGAGGTACGGGAAACCACTGATATCAAGTCTTCCTCGATCACCAAAGGTGAATCACTGTACGATACCGCGCGCGTGCTCAGCGGCTACAGCGACATTATTGTGATGCGCCATACGCAGCCGGGCTCGGTAGCAGAGTTTGCGCGCGCCAGTCGGGTGCCCGTGCTCAATGCAGGCGATGGCACCAATGAACATCCGAGTCAGGCGCTGCTCGACCTGTACACGATTCGCAAAGAGCTCAAAACTCACGGACAGCAGATCGACGGTATGCGTATAGCAATGATAGGAGATCTCAAGCACGGCCGCACAGTGCACTCCCTGTCACAATTGATTCGTCTGTATTCAAACATCACCGTTACCCTGATCTCTCCTGATGAATTGCGCATGCCGCCTGAAATAGTTGAGGATCTGCGCAGGCATGGTCACACCGTCACAGAGACAGATGATATGGAACAGGGCCTCGCGGACAATGATACGGTCTACCTGACCCGTATTCAGGAAGAGCGGTTTACCACCCGAATGGAAGCAGATATTTACCGCGGCCGGTTTCGGCTTAATCAGGAAATCTATACCCGTTACTGCCAGCCCAATACCGTGATAATGCATCCCCTTCCCAGGGATTCACGTGAGGAGGCCAACGAACTTGATAACGATCTTAATCTTCACCCCAGCCTGGCGATATTCCGGCAGACCGATAATGGCGTCCTGGTGCGCATGGCACTTTTTGCTCTGGTGCTTAATGTCGCTGATCAGGTGGAAGATAGCGCACGTAAAGTTAACTGGTACACCGGAAGTCGATTTTAAAAATTACAATAATTATCGGAGAAGGATCAACCATGGTTTTTAAAGATCTGTTGCGCATCATGATTGAACGAGATGGTTCTGACCTTTTCTTAACCACTGGCGCCCCTCCCAGTATGAAAGCGTTTGGCAAACTTACCCCGCTAAGCTCGCAGATCCTGCCTGATGATGCTGTCAAAAAAATAGCGTGGCAGATTATGAATCCAGAGCAGATAAAAGATTTCGAGAAAAACCCGGAGATGAACCTGGCGATCTCAGACCCGGAAATTGGCCGCTTTCGAGTTAACATTTTTAAACAGCGCGGACAACTGGCGCTGGTTGCCCGCAACATTAAAACTGTGATTCCCAGTGCTGACTCCCTGGGGCTGCCACCAATCCTGAAAACCCTGATTATGCAGAAACGCGGACTGGTGCTGTTTGTTGGCGGCACCGGTTCTGGTAAATCAACATCACTGGCAGCACTGATCGATCATCGCAATACCAACAGCGATGGTCATATCATCACTATTGAAGACCCTATCGAATTTGTTCATCAGCATAAGATGTCCATAGTAAACCAGCGTGAAGTTGGCGTTGATACCATGAGTTATGAGCAGGCTCTGCAGAACACATTGCGACAGGCTCCGGACGTCATTCTTATTGGTGAAATCCGCAGTCAGGAAACCATGGAGCACGCACTGGCCTTTGCGGAAACCGGTCATCTTTGTTTGTCGACCTTACACGCTAACAATGCCAACCAGGCGCTGGACCGGATCATCAATTTTTTCCCGGAAGAGCGCCACAGACAACTCTTTATGGATTTGTCATTGAACCTTCAAGGCTTTGTTTCTCAGCGCCTTATTCCGACTGTCGACGGAAAACGTGCAGCCGCGATCGAGATTCTGCTTGGAACTCCCCGTGTCTGCGACCTGATCAAACAGGGGAAAGTGGATGAAATCAAAGAGGTCATGGAGAAATCTGAGAATCAGGGCATGAAAACCTTCGACTCATCGCTGTTTGACCTGTACAAAAATGGCAGGATATCGCTGGAAGAAGCGCTTAAAAATGCCGATTCAAAAAACAATTTGCGCTTAAAAGTACAGCTGTCCGAAACGAGTGGTTCACGCGATGACGAGGCAGAGGAAGGACCTGGCTTATCACTCGCTCCAAAAGATGACGACGGACGTGGACACTAAAAAATGGAAACTTTTGCCGTAGCGGTGACGCTGTTTTTAATTATGGACCCGCTCGGTAATATTCCCATATTTCTTTCGGTTTTAGCCAAAGTCGCACCTGAGCGACGTCGCAGAATCCTCATTCGGGAACTGTTTATTGCGCTGGCGGTGATGCTGGTGTTTTTATTCGCCGGGCCGCCAATTCTTAAAGTTCTTGGTCTTTCCAGCGAAGCGGTCACCATCGCGGGCGGACTGGTGCTGATGATAATCGCAATACGCATGATTTTTCCTTCGCGCGGCGGCATCATGGGCGACGAGGAAGGTGATGAAGAG
>JBDNGQ010000210.1:0-14494 GCA_041689205.1 Pseudohongiellaceae bacterium
CAGTCGACAAGAAGTGGGAGATGCTGCGTAATTCCGCACACAGCATCTGGATGCCGACCATCGACAAGGTGGTAGACATCAACCCGAAAAGCGGACAATTCACGTGCTACTAAACCGGACAGTTCTACTTGCTACTAACAGGGGCATCCGCCTCTGTGATTAGAATCCGAACTTGATTCCGGCTACTAGTGTGCGGCGGGCACCGGGTCGGATGCCATTTTCGAGATCAGTGATATATTTTTATCGGCAAGTTTACGCCCCTGCAGCCACACTTGCAGGTCACGGCTCGGAAACTGATAGCTTGCGCGCGCGGACAGCAAACTATGCGAATCCACCAAACCCAGAACAGCAGGTTCACGGATCTCCAGTGTGGCGCCTGGACCGACCTGTTCACGATCTTCATCAGCAAATACCAACACATCAGTGTTCAATGGATCTGTGAAGAACTGACCAAAATAGCTTAAAGACGCACTGAGCAGCCACTCCGACTGGCTCTGCATCCCAAAGGACAAACTCCCGGACTGCTTCGGGATTTCGGGTACGCGCTTACCTTTAACAGGTGTGTCTTCAAAATTACTGGTAAATTCTGCGCACGTATAATTCCAAGCAAGTTGGATAAAGAAATTCCGTGCCGCATCCGGGTATAGATCGGTATTAAACTGCAGCCCCGGATCCAGCCCATAGGAACGTGTATCAGCGCTGTTCAACACTACCCAGTGCAACATCAATCTGTGTTTGCGCGTCCGGAGTTGTCTGCTTATTGCGGAAATTGACAATGCCATGGTTATTCAAAGGCCCATGAAACACATGCCCGCCACCTTTCAACACGTCTATCGACTGCAAGCGCTCAGCAGGCGGGCCCTAATGGGCACTGGCGTCGAGATAGCCTGAAAAGTCAGCAGTGCCATCTTCGAGCAGCAAGGTCTTGCGCGAGCGCCTGGGAGGCGCCCCACGTATCCCAATCGCCGTACGAGACCAGGTATATCGTCATCGTTGGTACGCACACCGGGAATAAAATCAAGCGGATCGTGCAGCGAATAAGCACGTAACCGCTCTATCTCAGCAGATGTCAGTGAGTTCGCCGCGCCAGGCGTCAGCCTGATATCATCTGAAAGGATGCCATCAACATAAATGGTGGGCAAACTCTGGTCTGCCAAATCAGAAGAGGAGTCTTCAGCTGCCTGCGCCGCCCCTGATACCAAAAGCAGAATCACAGGGGCAGTATAGAAAAACGTTTTCATCTTTCCACAATCTTTGCGCTGCTCCTCAAATTAGCCAGATAAGCATCGAAAGCAGCACGACCTGAGCGTTCAATAATCGAACTGTGCAAAGAATCTCTTTCTTGCGGACTCATCGCCGCCAGATTGCCAGGATTTACATTGTCCAGTTCAATCACTACATAGGTGCCATTATTCAGAGTAGCGCCTTGAAAAACAGAACCAGACTCAGTCGGAGCTGGAATATTGAATGTAGCCTGCAGTACTTCATTATTAACGTTTGCCTGGTTTCGACTGACGCTCTCTGCTGTAATCCACTCCAGTTCTGCCGTTGTCATCAATTCTTCAACGGATTCTCCGCTGCGTAAAGCGGCAAGAATTTCTTCACCCAGGGCCTGGGCACGCTGTCGTTCAAGTTGACCACGCAGCATTGCCGCTATTTCGCCACGCACTTCCTCCAAGGGTCGAAGACTGGCTTCGTTATGTTCACGCACGTGCAGGACCATAGCTTCGGAGGTATCAAATTCTATAATCTCACTGTTGTTTCTACCCAGCAGTACCTCCTCAGAAAACGCTGCAGTGATTACGCGACTGTCAGTGGTGTAACGAGAGCTGCCACCGCTGCGCGTAAAGAATTCGCCTTCGCGGATTTCCAGACTGAGCTGTTCAGAGATATCCTGCAGATCACCGGTTTCAAACGCCAGGTTGGCAAGGGTTTCCAGGCGCTCAAAGTAGATGCGATCAACTTCAGTAGCCTTTAGATCACGCTCAATTCGCTCAGCCACCTCATCAAACGCTGCAAAGTCAGTAACATCATATTCAGTCAGCTTGACCAGATGCACACCGAATTCAGAAACGACAGGGTCTGATACCTGTCCGACTTGCAGGTCAAGAAGTGCCTGTTCAAGGGCTTCAGGGAATACAGAGCCATCAGTGTAACCGATGTCACCGCCCTCTTCCGCAGAGATCCGATCGCTGGAAAATTCATCCGCCAGAGCAGCAAAATCTTCACCAGCGTCGATGCGGGTTCGAATCTCGATAGCCTGCAGCACCCCATCGGCTTCGCTTAAATCTGCGCCTGTTTCCAACAGGATATGAGCCGCACGTCGCTGTGCTGATGACGCAAGATCCTCTTTCTCCAGTTCGTACTGAGCAAGAATTCTTTCCGGTGCCAACTCGACCTCGTCATACATGGCAGCCTTGTCTAATACCACATAATTAATCGCAACTTCCTCTTCCTGCATGAATTGCCCGGGATTGCTCTGATAGTACGCATCGATATCCTCTGGAGGAATTGGCTCACCCAGGGTTCGAGAGCCGAGTGTCACGGACAGGTAGCGGAAATCGCGGGTCTGCAGAGTCAAGGCTGCGATCAGCTCAAGTTCTGCTTCGGTGATAAAAGTTGATGCTGCAAAAGCATTGCTCAGCTGCCCAATCAACATACGTTCAGCAAGTGCTGCACGGTAAGTCTGTGGGCTGAAACCTTGGGCGCCCATGGTGCGCAGGGCCAGGTCGCGATCAAAGACACCGTTGAGCTGGAATTGAGGAGTGTTGATTATGGCAAGATCTATGGAGCTGTCGGCGATGGTCATGTCGGAATTTACAGCAGACTGGATCAGCAGTTTATCTTCAACAATCTGGCTTAACGCGATTTGCTGGAGCAGATTCTCGTCAAGATTTTCAATATTACCGCCGATACTGGCAATCAGATTCTGGACGCTGACCGCAAGCTGCTGATCGCTGATTTCCTCACCATTGACTTCGGCGACCGTCGAGGTATTCATAAAGCCACCGACAATTGATTCGACGCCGAATAAGGCGAATACGCCGATAATCAGACCAATGATTACCTTTGCAACGATGCCCTGTGAATTGTCTCGAATATTTTGCAGCATAATGGATCCTGACTCATTTACTAAAAACTAAAAAGGCGCATCACAGATGCGCCCTTCAGATGTCACCTTTCGATCTGACGGCTGTCAGACTCAGGAATTGACAGCGTCCTTCAGTGCCTTACCAGGCTTGAAGCTTGGTACTTTGGCAGCTTTGATCTGTATAGGAGCACCAGTCTGTGGGTTGCGGCCAGTACGGGCAGCACGTTCTTTCGTGCCAAATGTACCGAATCCAACCAGAACTACCGGATCACTTTTCTTTAAAGATTCAGTGACAGCTTCTATTACTGCGTCTATCACACGTCCTGCAGCAGCTTTCGGTAAATCAGCACTCGCAGCAACAGCATCGATTAGTTCAGATTTATTCACGATATCCCCTTATTTTTTTTAAAGTATATGGAACTTGAAACCTGGCCGGTGCAACGATTAGTTTTTACACGCATGCGAGGCAGATATTCTGTCTTTTTTTATTCCTTAAAATGGCTGTAAGTGCCATTACGACCGGCACTTTATACCAAGCCACAGAAAGCCCTGTCAACAACAAACACGGCGTTCAGTGCGTATTTATGTGCTTTTCATCCTTTCCGCCTTCAGTTCCTTCTTTGCTCGCCTCAACCGCAGCAACAACCAGCTTCGCGCCTGCTATCGGAACCGGCAGATGCTCAAGTGCGATTTCAAGCACCTGATCAATCCACTTGACCGGTTTAATAACCAGATCTGCTTTGATATTGTCAGGAATCTCGACCAGGTCACGTTCGTTATCAGCGGGTATGATTACTGTTCTGATATTACCGCGATGAGCCGCCAGTAATTTCTCTTTCAGGCCGCCGATCCGAAGTACCTGACCACGCAGAGTTATCTCACCCGTCATCGCCACATCAGCACGCACCGGTATGCCGGTTAACGCGGAGACCAGCGCCGTACACATACCCACGCCGGCACTAGGTCCATCTTTGGGGGTAGCGCCTTCCGGCACATGGATATGAAGATCCACCGACTCATGGAAATTCGCCTTCAATCCCAGCACTGCAGCGCGACTGCGCACCACAGTTAATGCCGCCTGGATAGATTCCTGCATCACATCTCCCAGTGAACCGGTTTTGGTGGTTTTGCCCTTACCCTCAACCGACACTGCCTCAATAGTCAGCAACTCACCACCCACTGAAGTCCATGCCAGACCGTTGACCTGGCCAACCAGATTCTCTTCTTCGGCCCGTCCGAAGTCGTATTTTCGCACCCCTGAATACGCATCCAGGTTGCTGCTTTCCAGCTTCAATTTCTCTGGCGAATCCTTCTGCACGTGCTCCCTCACCACCTTGCGGCAGATCTTTGCTATTTCCCGCTCCAGCCCACGCACTCCGGCTTCACGTGTGTAGTAGCGCACCAGATCCTTGATAACCTCTTCGCTGATTTCGAGCTCGCCCTCAGCCAGACCATTATTCTTCAGCTGTTTAGGAACCAGATAACGCTGGGCGATATTGATCTTTTCTGCTTCGGTATAGCCAGGCAACCGAATTACTTCCATACGATCCAGCAAAGGCCCAGGAATATTCATGGTGTTCGATGTGCAGATAAACATCACTTCCGAAAGGTCATAATCGACTTCCAGATAGTGATCGTTGAAATTATGATTCTGCTCAGGATCAAGTACTTCAAGCAAGGCTGATGCCGGATCGCCCCGATGATCCATGCCCATTTTATCAACTTCGTCGAGCAGAAACAGAGGGTTCTTTACCTCAGCTTTGGCCAGTTTCTGCACCACTTTGCCCGGCAGTGAGCCGATATAAGTTCTGCGATGACCGCGAATTTCTGCTTCATCCCGCACGCCGCCCAGTGCCATACGCACAAACTTGCGGTTAGTAGCACGTGCTATGGATTCGCCCAGCGAAGTTTTACCCACGCCAGGAGGCCCTACCAGACACAGGATGGGTCCTTTAAGCTGCTTCACACGCTTCTGTACTGCCAGATACTCAAGGATGCGCTCTTTGACCTCGTGCAGGCCGTAATGATCGCTTTCCAGCACGGCTTCAGCCGCCGCCAGGTCCAGACGTACTTTGCTGCGCTTCTTCCAGGGAATGCTCACCATCCAGTCGATATAAGTGCGCACCACTGAGGCTTCGGATGACATGGGCGACATCATCTTGAGCTTATTAAGCTCATTCATCGCCTTTTCCAGCGCCTCTTTAGGCATACGCGCTTTCTCAATACGCAGCTTGAACTCCTCTACCTCATTGGGCGTATCTTCCAGCTCACCCATTTCTTTCTGGATGGCTTTCATCTGCTCATTGAGATAGTACTCGCGCTGGCTTTTTTCCATTTGTTTTTTCACGCGACCACGGATGCGTTTTTCAACCTGAAACAAATCAATTTCGGCTTCAATCAAGCTCATTAAGTGCTCAATTCTTGCCTGCAGGTCAGCCAGTTGCAGCAGATTCTGCTTTTCCTGTAACTGCAGTGACATGTGTGAAGCAATGGTATCGACCATGCGGCCAGCTTCATCAATACTGTTGATGGAAGTGACCACTTCAGGAGGTATTTTTTTGCTCAGCTGAACATATTGATCAAACTGCGTGGTCAACGAGCGAATCAACATCTGAGCCTGTTTATCAGGCAAGGGCTCTGTTGAGACAGGATTGATATTGCAGCTGAAATAATCATTCTCCAGTTTTACCGAAAGAATCTCAGCGCGGCTTACGCCCTCTACCAGCACTTTAACAGTGCCGTCCGGCAGACGAATCAATTGCAGAATGGTGGCTACCGTGCCGATTTCAAACACATCTTTGGCACCAGGATCATCATCAGCCGGGTTCTTTTGAGCGACCAGTAAAACCTGCTTGTGCGCAGCCATTGCCACTTCAAGCGCTTTTATGGATTTTGGTCTGCCCACGAACAAGGGTTGCACGATTTGCGGATACACAACAACATCACGCAGCGGTAGTAAGGGCATTCCGGTTTTACTGATAGCGGATACGTCTGAATGCTGACCCATAAGTTTTATCTCGAAAGTAAATGGCTGGGATACTCAACGGTCCGTGCGTGCTTTACGGCTTGTGCTTTTCTGTTGAATCGGGTGCTGCTGCCCCGGGGCTGCTTGAAAAAGCAGACACCCCGCAACAGAGATGGGGTTAGCAGCCTGCAGTTTCAAGTCCGCAGTTCTATTCTTCTGAAGCTGCTCGTGATTGCGTCGGTTCTGCGTTCTCGTACATCAGCAAGGGCTCAGATTCGCCATTTATCACTGCCGCATCAATAACAACTTTACTGACGTTTTTCATGGAAGGAATACGGTACATACTTTCAAGCAATACGCTTTCCATAATAGAGCGCAGTCCGCGTGCGCCGGTTTTACGCTCTTTGGCTTTCAATGCTACAGCCAGCAACGCATCGTCACGGAATTGAATTTCCACATCGTCCATTTCGAATAGTTTCGTGTACTGCTTAAGCAAAGAATTCCTTGGCTCTCTCATGATACGGACCAGCGCATCAAGATCAAGTTCATCGAGTGTGGCTATCATTGGCAGACGACCAACAAATTCTGGAATCAATCCGTATTTGATCAAATCTTCCGGTTCAACATCTCGCAGTGTTTCGCCTACAAGTTTATGATTTTTGCTGCGCACTTCCGCACCAAAACCAATCCCACCTTTCTCAGAACGATCACGTATCACTTTATCCAGACCCGCAAAAGCTCCGCCACAAATGAACAAAATGTTAGACGTGTCAACCTGCAGGAATTCCTGCTGAGGATGTTTTCTGCCGCCTTGTGGAGGTACCGATGCGACAGTGCCTTCAATCAGTTTTAGCAGCGCCTGCTGCACGCCCTCACCGGATACATCCCGAGTGATAGATGGGTTATCAGATTTGCGGGAAATTTTGTCGATCTCGTCGATATAGACAATACCAATCTGTGCCTTCTCAACATCATAATCACATTTCTGCAACAGTTTCTGGATGATGTTTTCAACGTCCTCACCCACGTAACCAGCTTCGGTCAAAGTGGTGGCGTCAGCGATTGTAAATGGCACATCAAGCAATCTTGCCAGCGTTTCAGCCAGCAATGTTTTACCAGTACCGGTCGGTCCGATCATCAGAATATTACTTTTGCCCAACTCCACGCCGCCATTGCCATGATCGTAGTTCAAGCGCTTGTAATGATTATATACCGCTACTGCAAGCACTTTTTTGGCATTTTCCTGACCAATAACATACTCATCAAGGGTGCCCT
Organism: Pseudohongiellaceae bacterium; assembly: GCA_041689205.1. Classification (GTDB taxonomy): domain Bacteria; phylum Pseudomonadota; class Gammaproteobacteria; order Pseudomonadales; family Pseudohongiellaceae; genus JAVVEG01. The sequence continues at coordinate 7,332 of JBDNGQ010000210.1, forward strand.
TGATTTCTTCCGGTGTCGGTAATTTCTTGCCGGAAGATTCAGTATCTTTTTCCTGAATCTCTTCACGAATAATATCATTGCACAGATCAACACATTCGTCGCACACGAACACAGACGGACCGGCAATCAGCTTGCGGACTTCGTGCTGGCTTTTACCGCAGAAGGAGCAATACAGTAATTTACCGTTATCTTCACCTTTACTGTAGCGATCGTCAGACATTAAACACCCTCTTGCAAATCAGTGAACGCACATCGCGCACAAATGGAATATATCATACCCTGGCAAAGGGTTTCAGCGTCTATGCCTTCACCAGTGGCGCATCGCGTCTGCTCAGAACCGTATCAATCAGCCCATAGTCGACAGCTTCCCGCCCACTCATAAAATGATCCCGCTCCGTATCTCTTTCAATATCTGCAATCGGTCTGCCGGTGTGAGCGGCCATAATCTGGTTCATCTTATGGCGAATCTTAATTATCTCAATAGCTTGAATCTCAATATCCGATGCCTGGCCTTGCGCGCCACCACTCGGCTGGTGAATCATCATACGTGAATGTGGCAGAGCAAAGCGCTTACCCACAGCGCCTGCGGTCAACAGCAAAGCGCCCATGCTGGCAGCCTGACCGATACACATGGTGCTCACATCCGGTTTAATAAACTGCATGGTGTCGTAGATCGATAAACCTGCGGTTACCGAGCCGCCTGGGGAATTAATGTACAAATGAATATCTTTATCAGGATTCTCTGACTCCAGGAACAGCAGCTGAGCCACGACCAGATTGGCCATATGGTCCTCAACCTGACCGACCAGAAAAATAACCCGCTCTTTTAGTAAGCGGGAATAGATATCATAAGACCTCTCACCTCTCGCAGTCTGTTCAACAACGATAGGTACCAGGCTGGCCTGAACTGCATCCTGTGTAATTTTCATATTCCCCTTCACTATAATAATGACGTTTGCTGGAAAACTAGACGCTTGCTGGAGTTTTCCAGGCAATCAAGCCAGCTCTGGGCTTAGGCTTTATCCGCATCAGGTTTGGCTTTAGCTTTTGCTTTTGCTTTTGCTTTAGGCTGGGCTGTTTCCTTCGCCGCAGCATTATCTGGCTTAATCAGCTCATCGTAGCTTACGGTTCTCTCGTTAACTTTGGCTTTACTCAGAATAAAATCAAAAGCCTGATCTTCCAGTGCTGCAGACTGTACTGATGTCAGTTGATCTTCATTGCTGTAGTACCAGGCAATTACTTCATCTGGCGACTCATAAGTGGCCGCAATATCTTCGATCATGCTACGTACTTTAGCTGGATCAGCGCGCAAGTGATTCAGCCGTATCACTTCACCAAGGATCAGTCCGAGCCCGACACGTCGTTCAGCCTGCCCACGAAATAATTCATCGGGAAGCAAAGCGGGATCGATATTTTTGCCGCCAAACTGTTGCAGAGCCTGTTGTCTGAGCACAGCTATTTCCGATATAACCAGACTGCCGGGCAGATCGAGTTGATTTTGCACGAGCAGCGCATCCATTACCTGACTTTTAATTTTGGTCTTGCTGGCGGTTTTCAGTTCGCGATCCATATTGGCTGCGACTTCTTTTCGAAATGCCTGTTCGCCGCCCTCTTCCACACCAAATACAGCAAAGAATTCATCATTCAGTTCAGGCAGTAATGCTGTTGATACCGAATTAACAGTAATCTCAAATTTGACAGGTTTCCCGGCCAGATCCTTGTTGCGATAGTCCTCAGGGAAATTGAGATCCAAAGTGACCGTATCGCCGGCCTTTTTCTTCAGCAAACCTTTTTCGAATCCTGGTATCATACGCTCCGAACCCAATATCAGATTAGTTCCGGTACCAGACCCGCCAGCAAAATCCTCACCGGCAATAGTGCCGCGGTAGTCAATATTGAGCGTATCGCCATTTTTAGACTGGCGCTGTACCTTTTCCCAGGTCTGTCGCTGTTGACGCAACGTTTCAACCATTTTATCGATATTCTCGTCAGCCACTTGTGCATCAAGTCGGTCAACTTTTATATTGCCGAAATCAGCTGGTTTCACGTCAGGGTAGATTTCAAACACGGCTGTGAACTCAAGGTCCTTGCCCTCTTCAAGTGTTTTCGCTTCAATGCGTGGCTGACCCGCGGGTCTGAGTTGCTGCTGTGCGATGGCGTCGTAGTAACTCTTGCTCATCACCTCACCAAGCACTTCCTGGCGGACACCCTTACCAAACTTGCCTTTGATGACGCTCAAAGGAATCCTGCCCTTGCGGAAACCATTCAGACGCACGGTTCTGGAAGCTTCTTCCAAGCGGGCATTGACAGCATTATCTATAACAGACGCGGGAACCCCAACAGTCATACGACGTTCAAGTCCTGAAGTGGTTTCTATTGAAACTTGCATGAAAAATCCTCGTGAGCCGGAAGTCGTGTTCAGCGCCGGCGGCATCAGTGGTGTGAAAAACAATTCGGAAAAGAACAAGCGCCGTTCAGTCTGTTATGGTAGAGCCACTGGCTTCAAAGGAGAGTTTAGCGAGATAAATCAACCATTTCAAACAGTTAACAGATATTTCCTGAAATTCAGAGTGCGCGATTGTCCCATACCGGTCCGTTATATTCAATAAATAATCTTGTTCCTGGCTGACGCCTGCCTTATTCTCTTGACACATTCTCAGGGCCAGACGTCAAGTCGGCAAAATATGCCGACATAATATTGAAATCTTTCTTCTCCCGCTATCTGATAAACCAAATACCATGAGCTTGATTAAACCAGCGGCAGACTCAGCCTCCTCAGGTTACGGCATTGCCGGCGTTATCGTTGCCGGAGGTCTCGGATCTCGCATGAATTATCAGGATAAACCTCTGCTGCGCGTAGCTGGCAACACTATTCTCCAGCATATCATTGATCGGGCGCAGCCTCAGGTGACGGCGCTGGTGTTGAATGTAAACCGCAACCACCAGCAGTACGCGAGTTATAAATTGCCTATTATCAGTGATGGGCGGGGCAGTGATGCAGGTCCACTGGCTGGCATCCTGGCAGCAATGCAGTGGATCAGGGCCGCCAGGCTGTCGGTGAGTCACCTCGCCTGTTTTCCCGGCGACACACCATGGTTTCCTGACAACGTGGTTGAGTTGATGAGGAGTCAATTGCAGAGCTCTGGCGCTCAGGTTGCCTGGCTAAAGACAGAGGGACAGTTGCAGCCCTTATTTTCACTATGGTCGATGAGCCTGGCTGATGATATTGAGCGTGCACTTGCGCGCAAACACTACAGTCCGCGCTACTTCATCGAATCCTTACACAATATTTTACTGGAATTAGACAATTTGAAAGCTGGCATGTTTTTTAATATAAATGATGCCCGCGCACTGCAAAAGGCATCTGCCTTAGGTCTTTGATGTTTACATTGTTTCGTATGTGTAACAAAAAAAATATTTTGATTACAGTGCAAGCCCTTAAAAAGTATGAGAAAAATTTTAGACAAGATAACGCAAGTGAAACTCGATCGAGTTATTTTACAAAGATGTTACATGCTTTAACTTTTGCGCTCATCCGATTGAAATAGAAAAGAAAAAAGCATAAGTTTCGTTTAGAGAAACTGTGCTTAAATTACTAATTCTACTACTGTTTTTGAAATTCTTACAAAGGTGCCAATAGTACCTGAATCAGCTGAATTGGCACATATTTTGCGCCCTTCACAGTTGCACTTTTGCGACATATCTTTCACTCACTCGTTAGCTCCGGGGCTGCCACCTGATTAAATCCAGGACTGGCTTCACCCAGGACAGCCCCGGGCTAACGGAGACCATGCACCAGACCCAAAAATCAAAAAAAGAGGGCTAACCATGAAGACGCTCCGTTCAAATGATCGCGCTGGTTTCGATTGGTCTGCACGTACTGATCGCATGTTCAATGACCTTGAGTCAGGTCTCTGGTACTTCCGCACTCGCGAAGGGAATAACATCGGGCCGTTCCGGTACAAATCGGAAGCTGAAGAAATGCTATGCCGCTTTACCGAAGGCGTAGCGGCCGCTGCACAAAAAGCAGCAACAGTTGAGAAGTTACGATTCCGTCCTGGTGCGGTTTCCAGAGTCGATGAGACTGCTTATTTTCTTGCTTCACAGCGGGGTTGACGCCAAACGCTTTTCGTTCGCAGCCGCGCAGGCGCTTATTTTGGGTGGGTGCCCCACGGGCCACAGACTCAAATTTGGATCAGGTCGTGGATCTGAATTCAGGAGTCCCGAAAACCTCGGATCAAGTATAAATGAATTTGCAGCTCGTTGGCGATCCGCAAAAAGCTTGGTATTAGCCAGTGAGAACACCTCTTCAGCGCTCTGCATAAAAAACAGATGCCCTCTATGAGCCACCTTTCTAAGCACGCAATCTGACAAATCCTGGGCCAGCACAGGCGCGAAATGCAATGGCACTAGTGTGTCCGCAGTCCCATGCCAAAGTTGCACCGGCACTTTAATATCTTCAAGTGCAAAATCCCATGGCTCAAAACACAGGCGACTATCGCTCGCCAGGCTCAAACCGCCCTGTCGTCTCGATTCTTCAATGCCCTGTACCATCAGATTCAACACCGTCGGATTCTGAATTACCTTCCTGTCTGCAAAACACAGATCCTCACCCAGGCGATTCAGATACTGCCGAGCGTTACGCGTACTGCTTAATTGTCGAATGCTTATGAGCATCTTCATGGCAGAGAGAGATAAACGACTTAGGATCGCCGTCAGATTGCGGGCAGGATATTCATGCCGCCTATGCATTGGCACGGAGCAAAGGCTTACGAGCAGTTTGATTCGGCCGGGGTGCTGATGCGCCGCGGCAAAGGCGAACGGTGAACCACCCGCCCAGGACAATAATCCAAAATTTGACAGACCCAGTGAGTCAGCCAGTTCCACAATATCATCGGAGAAGGACTTGTGACTAAAAGCGCGTACAGAATCTGAAAACCCGACGCCAGGCCGGTCAACAGCGATTATTCGAAAGCCTGCCTGGTGCGCATCGCGATGAAAAAACTGTCCCTCAATGCGTGAGCCAGCATGGTTGTGAAAATAGAACAGAGGAAAACCGTGCTTGTCACCGTACTCCGCAAAAGCAAGTCGACGACCATCGTGTAGAACAATCAGGTGAGCAGGAAGCGATTTTGCAAAACGAGGATGCGGTGCTTGTGTGCTGGATGCGCTTAATCGCCCTGCGAGCGTACCAGGGAAATGCGGGGTTTCATCCACTATTTGGGGCTGCATCTTTTTATCCTGTGTCATCAATCTGTCAAATATCATGGCCAAAATCCGACTTCAATATGATTCCTGCTGCCAAACCGATTACATCAGGCGATAATAGGTGGGAATAATTCCCACGTCAATCACTTAACGCTGCAGTTGTTGCGCAGATCAACTCCATAGACAAAATTGTGGGATTTATTCCCACCTATGTCTATAATGCGGCCTATGGATAAGCCTGATCATCAATCTGCTGGACAACCGCCTGCTGCGCTTGTATCGGCCATAAGGAAAGTTCTGCGCCCACTGGTGCGTCTTATGCTTTCGTTCCAGATTACTTTTCCATTTCTCATTAGTATGCTCAAGTCCGTGTATGTTGAAGTTGCTGAACAGCAATTCGCTGTTGACAACAAGCGTTCCTCCGACAGCCGAATCAATCTGCTAACTGGTGTACACCGAAAAGATGTTAAACGTCTGCGTTCCAAGCCTGACCACTGCACCACAATGCCGCGCAACATATCAATTGGAGCTCAGCTGATTGCATACTGGCTGGGGTCCGAAGAATTCCAAGACGCCGAAGGCAAACCAAAGCCACTGAAACTACGAGCCGCGACCGACGCCTCTGACAGCCTTAGTTTTGATAGCCTGGTGGAAAAGGTTTGTAAGCAGGATATACGCCCCCGGGTAATTCTGGATGAATGGCTGCACTTAGGCGTTACTTCATTGGACAGCGAAGGCCGGGTAATTTTGAATACTGGCGCATTCACTCCCGAGAAAGGACTTGATGAAAAAATCTTCTTTTTCGGCAAAAATATCCATGACCATATCAGTGCAAGTACCCACAACCTGCTTGGGGAAAAGCCTTCCTATTTCGATAGAAGCGTCTATTATGACAAGTTAAGTGCCAGTTCTGTAGAGCAGCTTGGTCAGTTGGCGAACGTCATGGGAATGCAGGCCTTGACCGCTGTTAACCGAAAAGCACTGCAGCTTCAGAAGCAGGATAAACAATTGGGTAAAGGCGATGGTAGCACCAGTTATCGGATGAATTTCGGAGTGTTCAACTACGGTACGCAATACCATCCAGTAGAAGACAACAGCACAGCAGATGAAACCAACGACGAAACCGATAAAGGCCTCAAAAATGCCTAAGGCGATTCTTGCGATACGCAGTTACCCACTGACCGTGCTTCTGGCGGCTCTGGTGTTTGCATTGACGCTGGTGTTGACAACAACCAGCATCGGTAAAGTTGGAATCGGCGGTGATGATGAAGGCAGTGGTTTCGGGGGAACTGGCAGGGCTGGCGAATCTGGTGGCAGTGGCTTCGGAGGAACCGGCTCACCCTCCCCTTTCTTTGGTGTAACTGAGGAAGATGAAGGCGAAAAAGCCCGACAGGAGCTGGATCGTATCCGCGAAGAATTGCGACCTGTTGACCTCCCGGAAGCATTGCAGCGCTCGATTGAAAATAATCTGATGCGTGAATCTGCGCACATTGCTGAAGCTTTCAAAGCGCCTGTCGTTGAGGCACCTTTAGTCGCCCCCGCTCAGGACCGCGTTGATACAGAACGTCTGTCGCGCAGCGGTGCGATGCCAGCCATGCAGATCGCCCGACCCACTATGCAATTGTCTGTGCCGGTGGTAATGCCAGAACCAGCCAATATCATTGAATCATTCCAGTTACCGTCGGCCGAGCCGGAGATTGCACAGCTGGAAATTGCAGAAAAAAGCAGCCCCGTTCTGCCCGAACAGATTGGTGTGCTCGACATTCTGGAACTGAGCAAGGAGCTAAAAATAAACAGTGAAGTAGAATCAATCAAAGAAGAGTTAAAGTTGGTAGAGCGCGAAATTATACAGCAGGAATCTAAGCCAGCCAGCACAGATAGTGATGAACGAAGAATGGCTCCGGAACGCATTCCAAGGCCTGAATTGCCGCCCTTCCAGCGCATCAGACCCGCAG
>JBDNGQ010000211.1:0-92169 GCA_041689205.1 Pseudohongiellaceae bacterium
AACAGGCACTTGACTAACAGGCACTTGGCCAACAGACACTTGATTTAATTCAGCTGCGAACATGTCGATTTACTCCCAGCAACACACCTTGACATAACAGCAGATAAGACCAGACAAACACCGCTTCTCGCACAAACACCAGCAACCAGCCCAGCCATTGAAACAAGGGAATCCCCAGCATCGGGAGCAATTGCTGCGCCAGCCACAGCCGCAAAGCATCACTGGCGGCAGCAATCTGCAATCCCATTAACAGGGTCTCACTGCGCGCCTGTTCCTGCTCAACCAAATGCCATACCGCCCTCTCCAAGCTGACAGCAGTGAAGTCAGGATAACTGCGCACCATCGAGAGGTAAATCAACAAGGCAACGAGCGGTATGCCCAACCCAATCAAACTCAGACGCAGACTGAATTCAGACCGGTAAAGCGGACTGACATGGTTTTTGAAAGCTTCCTGCAAGCCACTGCGCAACACTACCAGCAAAGGCGCTGCCAGCATCAATACGATCCATATGGGTGACTGCGTGCTGCGAATCAAGACTACCATCAGCAACAGGGCCAGTATCATGGCCAGCAGCAGCTGTGACAAAATCATCAGCAGGCCACCGCGCAATAAGCGCTGCAAGGGACTTTGCGCAGCAATATAAACGGTAAGAAAACTGCGTCGGCGCAGCCTTCCGCGCCATACCAGACCGCCAGCAATAGTCACGGTAACGGCCAACCAGATGGTGACCAGTACCGGATCTGCCAACAGACGACTGTAAAGATGGAAAACCCATAGCAACGCCGCCATTGCCAGCAACAACAACATATCAACTAACAGTCTGATCATAGCGAGGTACCGGAATCGGACGATGACTCAGAGTAGCTTAATGCCCGTTTCAATACCATTATCAGACCATTGTGAGCAAACCGTAACGCCTGAACAGCATCTGCTACTGGTATGCAGCCGGGTGCCTGTCTACAATGGCCGAGCTTGCATGATTGCGATACCTGAGGAACACCTGCGTTGTCTGTACCCGCTGTTCATACCAATTCCGTGCTGGCGTTGCGCACCAGAGAACTGGCTAAAGCCCTGCGTCCGTTCCGAGCACGCGGCAGCAAAGTCATCCGCTGTCAGCTCTGCCTGCTGCCAGCGGTACACTGCCTTTGCGCCGACCGGCCAGAACCATCCAGCGGCAGCGCGTTTTGTTTTTTGATGTATACCGGCGAAGCATTCAAACCCAGTAATACCGGCAGATTGATTGCAGATATGGCCAGCGACAACCATGCGTTTGTCTGGGACCGCACGCGCCCTGACCCAGCTTTACTCGCCCTGCTGAGCGATAGCCGGTACAGCCCGATTGTGGTTTTTCCCAGACAATACGCAGAGGAGCAAAGCTGCATCGATCTTCCCTCTCAGGCACCCGGCATCGCTGCCGGCAAAAAGCCTTTGTTTGTCATGCTGGATGGAACCTGGCGTGAGGCCAAAAAAATGTTCAAAAGCCCCTGTCTGCAGAATTTTCCGGTGCTTGGAATTGAATCAGAGCAGGCTTCTGCTTATCGGCTGAGGGAAGCTGCGCATCACTATCAGTTATGCACGGCAGAGGTAGGTATTGCCATTCTCAGGCTTAATGGTGAACAGGCCGCTGCAGAAATAATGCAGACGTATTTCGAGGCTTTCCGGCGACTGTATATTGCGGGAAAACCTGCCATGCTTGAGCGTTATGGGACGGGTTAAACGCCGCTACTACGGTCTGAAGCTGAGTCCATCGCTGGAACAGTCCTGGTCCAGAAAACAGAATATCGATGTCATCATCTGCTCATAGCGAGGATTAAAGGTTGCACGCCTGAGCAGCTTACCCTCGTATCTGCCATCGTTAAGCAGACCGTGCTCACCATAGACAGTTTCAGAATCCTCAGTCAGGCACTCGTTGCGCTGAGCACTGTGTTCGCTGTAATGCAGACAATTACGATAGTTCGCATCAAAGCCATAATGAGGGTCATCCGGTGGCAACGTGATACTGGTATGGGCGTAGCTGACCATACGGTATGCAGGATCCTCGGCATTCACTACATTCAAACCTGAACAAACATTTGCTGGTTTATTGTCGCTCGCCTCAGCCTGATACCAGATCATGCTGCGATTGACAGGATTGGTTTTAGCGCAGAAAAATTCACGCGCCGCCTCTGCATCAATGGTTTCATCATCACCGCTGACCGCCATGAACACAGGCATCTGCAAGGGTGTTTTAACTGTTACGCTCAAGCCATGCGTGAGTTGGTAGAATTCAGCGGCAGCATTGACAGAAAAAGACTCAAATTTTGCCGCATCGGCATCAGCTTCAACATTAAGCCAGCGTTTTACATATCTCAGCCAGGGAGCCAATGCTGCGCCCTCACTGCTGGCCTTCAACGCTGGCGACAGCATGATCAGACCAGCAATTAACTCATCATCCGGATGGCTGCTGACATAATCCAAGGACAAGGAAGAACCGGTTGAATAACCCACCAGATACAATTCATCGACCAGACTGCGAAAACTTTCAATGCCAAACACTGTGGTTGTCTGCCACTGTTCATACTTCATTGCCAGCGTATCACCGGGTAAGGTGCCATGACCGGGCAGTAACAGCCCACGCAACAGCGCACATGGATACTGCTGCGCCAACGAATTGGCCATTGTTCTAAGCATATACGGGGAGTCAGTCAGACCATGCAGCAGCAGAAATCCGATTTTGTTCTGGCTTTCCGCTGTATTACAACGCACGGCGTCAGCATCAATCTGATAAGGAGCGCGCATCTGCACGACGGTCTCCAGTGCATAGCCACCCGTAAAAGGGCTTGAACCATTGCTGTACACCAATTGTAAAGCGTTGCTGATGCGACTGGTATTTTCGACAATATAATGTGCGAAGCTGTCTTCCGGTTCAGGGATGTAGGCAGGAAATCCAGAGGCTTTGAGGCGATCCTCAGGACCTGCATAAATAAAGAAGGCAAACAGAAGTGCAACTATAACAGTCAGAGTGTTAATGAATTTCATAGCGGCGAAACACCTTCTTCTGATGTCCATCGGGAAAATCTTTTAAGCAGTACTATTTTCTGTCCGGCGTCTTCCGGTTTTTTACGATACGCCTTTTTTGTGCAACCTGCTGCTGGGTCAACCCTAGTTCATGACGGATAAAGGGATTCTCATCACTGCGCAGCTCAATCCGAATAGGTGTGCCTTCAAGATCCAGCGCTTTACGAAAGGTTTTTTCCAGATAACGCCGGTAACTGTCTGGCACTTTATCGGTCTGTTTACCATGGATAACTATAACGGGTGGATTCTGTCCGCCAGCATGGGCATATCTTAACTTGATGCGGCGTCCATTAAAAATAGGCGGGGCATGATCCAGGACGGCATCCTGCAAGGTCAGTGTCAGCACATTAGTGGTGAGCACTTTCTTCGCGGAGTCATAAGCCTTATGAATCGATTTATACAAATCGCCGACGCCGGTTCCGTGCAGGGCAGAAATGAAATGTATTGCGGCAAAATCAACGAAGGCAAAGCGTCGTCTGATTTCGCTCCTGGCACGATCTTTCTGTTCCTCATCCATGCCGTCCCATTTGTTCAGCGCTATTACCAGGGCACGACCGGCATCCAGAGCATAGCCCAGCAGATGCAGATCCTGTTCCACAATACCCAGTCTTGCATCAATCACCAAAACGACGACATTTGCATCCTGAATCGCCTGCAGTGATTTAACCACCGAGAATTTCTCGACTGTTTCGGTGGTCTTACCGCGTTTGCGAATACCGGCGGTATCAATCAGCGTGTAGTGCTGGCCGTGCCGCTCGAAGGGAATATAGACACTGTCTCGCGTAGTGCCGGGTTCGTCGTAAACCACTACCCGGTCCTCTCCCAGCATTCGGTTTACCAGCGTCGACTTGCCCACATTAGGACGACCGGAAATAGCGATGCGGATACCTTCATTACTGAACCCGCGAGGCTCGTCATCTAACGGAAAGCCTTTCAAAACATCGTCGATAAGCTTTTTAACGCCTCGTCCCTGACTGGCGGTAATCGGAAATATCCGCTCCAGCCCGAGTCCGTAGAAATCGCCCATCGCGATATCTTCATCAATTCCATCAACTTTGTTGACGGCCAGCCAGATATTTTTTTCCTGTTTGCGCAAATGCTGCAATATCTTAGTATCGCCTGGCGACAGACCGGCTTTACCATCTACCAGCAGCAGCACTGCATCGGCCTCCTCAATTGCCAGCAGCGACTGTGAAGCCATTTTGAAGTCGATACCTTCCTCACCACCAGCCAGTCCACCGGTATCAATGACAATAAAAGGTCGTTCAGCGATTTTACCTTCGCCATACTGGCGATCACGCGTCAAGCCTGGCATATCCGCGACCAGCGCATCGCGGCTGCGTGTCAGACGATTGAATAGCGTAGATTTGCCCACGTTGGGACGACCAACCAGAGCCAGTACCGGTCTCATAGGATTACCATAATTTTTGCGGGAACAAGCGCTGCAGCTGCAGCATTAAGTGAGTGTGTCAGCTCGGGTTTTTCAGCGCAGTGAGAGCGCACTGAGCTTGCCGCTGTTACCGAAGACATAAAGCGTATCCGAATCAGCAAGCAGATTGGATCTGATGCCCTTTCCATCCGCTTTGGTACGACCGACAAAACGACCATCAATCTGTGAAAGCAAATGCACATAACCTTCAAAATCACCAACTGCAATATAATTACCAAAAGTCCGGGGAGCGGTTAGCTGACGCAGACGCAGTTGCTCATTTTCCCAGGCTATCTGATCGGTATTATTACGGATAGCAATAACATGGCTGCGGTCACTGACCACATATATATTGCCAAAGCCGGTTTCCAGTCCGTGGTAGCTGGAACCTTCCTTGCCCCAGATTATACGACCTGACTGTAAATCAAAACCCATCAGATTGCCCTGATAACTGGATGCAAACACCGTGCTGCCAGACAGCAGCAGGTCACCATCCACGTCGATCACGCGCTCAATATCGTAGCGACCCTGCGGCACAGCCACGCGCTCTTCCCAGAGCATGAAACCGTTACTGGTATCAATTGCTGCAATCATGCCATTACTGAAACCAGCGACAACTGTATTACCCGCCAGCAGGGGGCGGCCACTGCCACGCAGCGTTAACGCGGGGACTGTACTCTCATAAATCCAACGTCGCTCACCAGAGGCAGCTTCGAACGCTATCAGTTTTCCGTCAACAGTCTGTGCAACTACCACCCGACCATCAGTCTGCGGTGCGGCCAGCACTTCACTGCTGACGCCCACATTCCACAATTCCTCGCCAGTGCTTTGTTCAAGTGCAACGACGCGGGCATTTCGCGTACCAAACAGAACCAGACCATTAGCCGCACCAACACCACCAGTAATAACCTGGTCGGTGCGCACGCGCCACAGGACCTTGCCACTGGCTTTTTCAATTGACATCACCGTGCCATCTGCACTGGCGGCGTAGATGTTTGCCCCGTCGAGGGCCGGCGTCAATTTGTTATGACGATCTCCCTGGCCGTCACCGACGCTGACACTCCACTTCTGGTTTAAGCGGACTTCCTCAGAGAAATCCTGCAACTCGGTGGGTTGTTCAGAGGTGTCAGCTGAAAAGAAATCGAGCATTCCGCAGGCGGTAAGGGACAAAGCCAACAGGGCAGTCAAAACGCTCCTGCATATGCCCTGTACCAGCACAGATTTTCTACTGCGAATCAGTGTGTCTTGCGTTGCCGAAATTGTGCTCATTCCAAAATCCTGACTTAACTGCCAACCGGCAGATTATTAAGTTTCATCTGCAGAGCCGGGCTGCCTGCGTCTAATTGCGCAGCTTCCTGCCAGGCGGTCTGTGCTTCGCTTGTCTGCCCCTGTGACATATAAATGTCACCACGCAATTCTGCAAATTCCGCAGCAAACCCTTTAGGATCAACAGTTGCGATTAACTCCAGCGCCTGCTCTGCTTCACCTTTGGCAAATAATACCCGGGCCAGACGCAGTTGCGCGGCAATCACCAATGACTCATCAGTCTTGTTGAAAAAGCCGCCCTGTTGATTGTCCAGCACCCAGCGCAATTCCTGCTCGGCAGTATCCAGATCATTGGCATCAACTGCCATGCTGGCGCCAAACAGAGCGGCATACAGAGCATAGACGCTGTCATCATGCTCAGCTTTCAGATTCTGTATCAGGCTGCGTGCCTGAGTACTGTCTTCTTCGTCAATTGCGGCGCCTGGCCGAGTTGCCGCCAGTGTGGTCAGCTGTTCATAGAGCGCTGAGGCCTCAGCGGCAGTTCGTATGCCTGCACTCTGCCACTGCTGCCAGCCCAGATACAGCGCAGCTGCTGCGACCAGCCCAATAGCCAGTGATTTACCAGTTTCGTTCCACCACTTCTTGAGGGCGTCAATGGATTCTTCTTCTTCTGTACTGAGTGCCACAACCAACTCCTGCTTCAAGATCAAACGCTGAGAAATTTCTTAATTCTATCTGTCCGGACACCACTTTAAAGCCGACGAGGCATCCTGAATGAGCACCCTGTTTATGTCAAGCCGGTTGCTCATCCGCCATCAATTGACCGAGAACCTGCGCCAGAGTATTCACCTGAACACTCCATGATTCACCCGAATCATCTAATTTACGAATTTTTACCGTCGCTGGCAGTTCAACTGGCTCAGCTGCACGCTTTGTATTATCAATGCTGTCGTCATTTCCCAGCAGCACTGCAAAACGGGCTCCGCTGCTGTAGGCTTTTTTCAGCTGACTGTTATATTTGCCGCCACCGCAATGCCCTGTTACGCGCCAGTCAGGATACTGCTGCCGCAGTCGCTCTGCTATTTCCAGACTCTGGGCAGCCATGTCTGCGCCTGTAGCCACAATATAGATATCCATATTGCCGCTCGCTGTTGCAGGGGTTGCCGCTGCTTCCTGCATCAACAGCACCAGTCTTTCCAGACCAAAGGCGAAACCCACCGCCGGTGTTGCTCTGCCGCCCAACTGGGAGACCAGCGAGTCGTAACGTCCGCCCGCACAAACAGTGCCCTGGGCGCCGAGCGAATCAGTGACCCATTCAAATACAGCGTTATTGTAATAATCCAGCCCGCGCACCAGACGCGGATTCTCAGTAAACTTAATGCCAGCGCTGCACAGCAAACGCTTCAGTTGCTCATAATGCAGACGAGTTTCAGCGCCGACAAAATCCGACAGTACCGGAGCGTCCGTCAGCAAGGCCTGGGTGGAGGGTACTTTGCTGTCCAGAATACGCAAGGGATTGGACTGCAGGCGACGTTGACTATCTGCATCCAGTTCGCTCTGATGAGTACTGAGGAATTCTACCAGGGCGCTGCCAAATTCACGTCGGTCCTGCGCTGTGCCAATATTATTGATTTCCAGATGCACATGCTCACTGATACCAAGTTGCCGCCACAGCGCGGCTGATAATACGATAATCTCGGCATCGATATCCGGTCCGACCATTCCATAGGCTTCAACACCGACCTGATGAAATTGTCGATAACGTCCTTTCTGTGGACGTTCATGACGAAACATCGGCCCTTTGTACCAGACTCTTTGCTGTTGGTTATATAACAGGCCATGTTCTTCAGCGGCCCTTACACAGCCCGCCGTGCCTTCAGGCCGCAGGCTTAACTGATCACCATTGCGGTCAACAAAGGTGTACATCTCTTTTTCGACAATATCAGTCACTGCACCGATGGAGCGGGTGAACAGCTCTGTCTGTTCCAGAATTGGAAAACGGATCTCACGGTATCCATACCGTTGCACCACTTGCTGAGCTGTGCTCTCGACAAACTGCCACAGCGGTGTCACATCCGGCAGAATGTCGTTCATACCGCGTATTGCCTGGATCTTTGCCATATTCTTTGTTATTCGCTGATTCTTTGGAGTGAGAGTGAGACTGGGCAAATTTCAGACAGTCTCAGTCATGGGCAATCAGGTCGCGCGCACGGGCGGCATCCTTCAAATTCTTTTCGGCAACTCTGGCACGTACCATCGCCTCTAGCTCATCAACCAGATTAGCATTATCGATTTTATGATGAGGCTTACCTTCAACATAAACCAGATTACTGGGACTGGCGCCGGTAAGACCGATTTCCGCAAATTTTGCCTCACCCGGGCCATTAACGATACAGCCGATGACTGCGACATCAATCGCTGTACTGATGTCTTCCAGGCGGACTTCAAGCTGATTTACTACTGAGATCACATCGAAATTCTGACGTGAGCAGCTTGGACACGCGACCAGATTCACCCCTTTACTGCGTAAGCCCAGACTTTTAAGAATATCGAAACCAACTTTGATTTCCTCCACCGGATCGGCCGCCAGCGAGATACGAATGGTATCGCCGATACCTTCCATCAACAAAGCACCGATACCTATTGCTGATTTAACAGTTCCTGAGCGCAACCCGCCCGCTTCGGTTATTCCAAGGTGGAAAGGTTGATCAGTCTGCGTAGCCAACTGGCGGTAAGCTGACAATGTCATAAAAATTTCAGAGGCTTTCAGGCTGATTTTGAAGTTCTGAAAATTAAGCCGATCAAGGATATCAATCTGGGTAAGCGCAGACTCGACCATCGCCTCGGCGCTGGGTTCTGCATATTTGCGCAATAGCACTTTGCCCAGTGATCCGGCGTTTACCCCAATACGCAGTGGTATGCCTTTGTCTTTAGCAGCATCGATAACCGCACGAATCTTCTTTTCACTACCGATATTGCCAGGATTTATGCGCAGACAATCAACCCCGTATTCCGCGACCTTCAAGGCAATCTTGTAATCAAAATGAATATCCGCCACCAATGGCACGCTCACCTGGCTTCTTATCTTACGGAATGCCTCTGCGGCGTCCAGGGAAGGGACTGAAACACGCACAATATCCGCCCCGGCATTTGCCAGCCGCGCTATCTGCGCAACAGTTGCTACCACATCACAGGTTTCAGTATTAGTCATACTCTGCACGGAAATTGGCGCGCCTCCCCCCACGGGGACATTACCCACCATTATTCGGCGACTCTTTCGAGCTGTGATCGGGGAACCTGTCTGCATAATTTTATAAACCGAGCGTGAATCTGGCTGAATTATCCTGACGAATATGTGGAGTCATATCGACCTGTTGACCATTTAAAAATACTTCCGCGGCCGCTGCATCACCAAGCAGTACACTGATCGGTACTGTACCGCGCAGTTCCAGCACATCACCCGCAACCAGCAGTTCGCCAAAGACCTGCTTATTGCTATTATCTTCCACCGCTATCCAGCTCTCGCTGGATAATGCAATACGCACCAGATCATCACCAGCGGACTCTACGGAAATCAACCTTCCGGCTGGCGTACCTGCTGCGTCAAACTGAGCCATGGGTTCTGTAACTTCTTCGATCTCTGGAGGCAGATCCAGCGCACCAACAACATTACCTTCTGCATCCTCAAGCGCAGCAACAGTCGGCGGGAACTGCTGCATGGGAACAGCCGTGCCAACAGGCGATGATAAAGGCATACGGACAGTGGGGGCCGGCGCTGCAACTGCTGACACGCCTTCATCGCTGCCTGCACTTGCGCTGAAGTACCAGAGCACGATCGCTACTGCAACAAAGGCTACTCCAGAGAAAATAATCCAGGGTAGATTTTTATCCTTGCGCCGTTTCGCTGCACGTTTGTGTCTGTCTGCCTGCTGCTTGCTGTCTTTAGCAAGCGCATATTCGTTAAACGAGTGCATCATATTGTCAGGATCAAGCTGCAATAAAGTGACATACGAACGCAGGTAGCCGCGGGCGAACACATCACCTGGCAATTTGTCATAGGCATCAGATTCGAGCGCACGGATAAAATGCATAGTCAAATGCAATTCATCAGCAACCTGCTGCACACTCAGCGACCGTGCTTCGCGCTGCTCACGCAATATCGCACCGGGTGTTTGTGGCTGCGTCCGGGCACCTGCAAGCAGTTCTTCTCTGTGATCATCTTTATTAATCATTGGCGGAATTTACATATCGTTGATATTCAGGTGAATCTCTGTACAGACTTTCCAGCAGCTGACCATAAATAGCTGCGCCCGCACGATTATCAAATCGTCGTTCCAACTGTATGCCCAACCATAAACTGCGGGGGGTTTGCGGCATATTATAAAAATTACCGGTCACTACGAATTGGTTGTAGTATCGCAGAGATTCAGCGAACAAGCCCGCATCGAATCTCATTTTTGCCAACTCCAGCGATGAGCGGAAAAGGTTCTGATTCAGCTGTAAAGCTCGCTCAAAAGCTGCTGCGGCGCGATCAATCCGGTCAGTGCGCAGCGCTGCAAATCCGAGATTCTCAAAGGCCACTGCTCTGGCCTCATAAGCGGTATCATTGGCGACTATTTCCAGTTGACGGTAAGCATCTTCATAACGCTGCTGCTCAAAAAGAAATGCTGAATAATTATTGCGAGCCCGTGAGTTTGCTGAATTCAAAGACAGAGAACGTTCAAAATTTTCCTGTGCAAGACGAGGCTCACCCTCTCTTTGCATAATCAGCGCCTGTACATTATAGGCTTCTGAACTCCGATCATTAATTGTCAGCGCATTTGTAATGTGACGTTTGGCCCCCGCCATCTCACCCGCTTCATAGTATCCAATTGCAAGCTGGATATAATCACGTTCTGCACGCTCAGCTGAGGAGTCAACGTTGAAGCCGCCAGTAGTGGTGGTAACACAGGACGAAAACATCAGTAATGTTGCAGCCAGACAAACTGCCTTTACTGATCGCCTTAGCATTGATTGTGGACTCAGTTTCATGGCTTAACTCAGTTCAATCGAGCGAACGCGCCAGATTATCGGCGCGATTAAATTCTTTTCCCGTTGGACTTATTGCAAAGGCAGCGCGATGACGTTCACTGCGCCGGGTGGTATCACCTACCTGTCCAACCAATTGTCCGCAAGCCGCGCCAATGTCGTCTGCACGCGTAGTGCGCACGGTAACTGTGTATCCAGCCTCGTGCAATATTTGTCTGAAATTGGAAACAGACGTTGCACTGGGCCTCTTGTACTCAGATTGCGCAAATGGATTAAACGGAATCAGATTTATCTTGCATGGCAGGATCCGCAACAATTCAGCAAGATCTCTGGCATGCTGACGGTGATCATTAACCCCCGCTATCAGCGTATATTCGATAACGGGCAGCCGTCGATCTGAAAGCGTGCTCATATAAGCTGCCACACTGCGCAACAACTCTTTAATCGGGTATTTGCGGTTAATTGGCACAAGCTCACTGCGCAACTCGTCATTGGGGGCATGCAGAGAAATCGCGAGCGATGCATCCGTGTAATCTTTAAGCCGGTCAATGGCAGGTACAACACCTGAGGTGCTTATGGTAACGCGCCGCTTTGACAAACCGAAAGCCTGATCTTCCATCATGATACTCAGCGCATCCATGACATTATCGAAATTAAGCAGCGGTTCACCCATGCCCATCATCACCACATTGCTGACCGGGCGCAGCATTCTGCCGGTTTGCTCTGCTGCATCTTCATCGGCAAGCACTGGCCGCTTCAATGCGAACCCCCCCAGCTTTTTATTTGCCCACCAGAGCTGGCCAATAATTTCTGCACTGGTCAGATTGCTGTTAAAGCCCTGTTTCCCGGTCGCACAGAAAGTGCAGTCAAGGATGCAACCAGCCTGAGATGATATACACAAAGTACCCCGTCCAGCTTCTGGAATATAAACAGTCTCTATCTGGCTGCCACTGGCAACCTGAATAATCCATTTACAACTGCCATCCACTGAGAGGAATTCTTCTACCACCAGCGGCAGTCGGATTTCAGCAATTTCTTTGAGTTTTTCGCGCAACCCTTTGCTGATATCGGTCATTGCATCAATATCAATTACACCGCGCTGATGAATCCATTTCATCATTTGACTGGCACGGAAAGGTTTCTCTCCGAGCTCATGGAAAAAAGCCTGCATTTTCGGCAGGCTCAATCCGAGCAGGTTGGTCTTTTCCAGTTTTTCAAACACTTTATCGACCCCCTTTTCAGTCATGTTCGTGCCTATGGCCTATGCCAGCCTATTCAGACGCGGGCACAAAGCTCTTCAGATTTGAAAAAGCAGGTAATCTCACGCGCCGCTGATTCGGCAGAATCTGAACCGTGCACTGCATTGGCATCGATGGATTTTGCAAAGTCAGCCCGAATAGTCCCTGGAGCAGCTTCAGCAGGATTGGTCGCGCCCAGCAATTCTCGATGCAACGCTACTGCGGATTCGCCTTCCAGTACTTGTACCATGACCGGACCGGAGGTCATAAATGCGATCAAATCAGGAAAAAAACCACGCGCTTTGTGTTCTGCATAAAAGCCACCAGCGGTTTCGTTGGTTAAACGCAGCATTTTAGCGCCTACAATGCTGAGTCCGGCTTTTTCAAAACGGGAATAGATTTCCCCGATTACATTTTTGGCCACAGCATCTGGTTTGATGATGGATAAGGTTCTTTCAATTGCCATTAATCAGCTCCACGGGTGTTACGGGTTCAGAAAGCCGCGCATTATACGTGCTAAAGCGACTAATTTATACGTGTTTTTAGCGCCCCTGCACGCAGAGTGGTCACTCCTTCCAATATGCTGGCAATCGCATTATCAACTTCCTGCTCGGTGCTGAAACGGCCCAGTGACAGACGCAGCGAACTATGCAGATATTCACGTTCCACACCGATACCCCGAAGCACATGAGAAGGGGTAAGATCGGCTGAACTGCAGGCAGAACCGGAAGAAACAGCCAGATTCCGCAGGGCCATCATTAACGATTCACCATCAACACCAGCAAATCCAAGATTTATAATACCCGCAACACAGGCCTCCGGGTTGCCATTCAAACGAACACCCGGCAGATCGCGCAGGCCCTTGAGCAGACGCATTCTGAGCTGGTAAACACGAACGCTTTCGAGCTCAAGTTCCTGAGCCGCTATCCGAAAAGCTTCACCCATACCGACCAGTTGATGAGTCGCCAGCGTGCCCGAGCGCATACCCCTTTCATGCCCGCCACCATGCATCTGCGGCTCAATCCTGAGCGGGGGCATGCGCCTGATATACAAGGCTCCAGCCCCTTTGGGGCCATAGATTTTGTGGGCGGTTAATGACATCAAATCGACATTCATCGCCTGCACATCAACAGGTATTTTGCCCGCACTTTGTGCTCCATCCACGTGCAGAATTATATTGCGCGGTCGGGTCACACTGCCGATAGCAGCCAGATCGTTGATCACCCCAATTTCGTTATTGACGTGCATCAGCGAGACCATAATCGTATCAGGTCGCAGTGCTGCAGCCACATCGTCAGCGGTAATCACGCCACGGCTGTCAGGCACCAGACGAGTCACCTCAAATCCTTCCTGTTCGAGCCAGTCGCAGGTATCAAGAACAGCATGGTGCTCAATGATGGACGTGACAATATGCCTACCACGGTCAGCGTGAAGGTGGGCAGCACCCTTCAACCCGAGGTTATTCGACTCGGTCGCACCTGAAGTCCAGATTATTTCACGGGGATCGCAATTAATGAGATCGGCAACATGACGGCGGGCATGCTCCATCGCTTCTTCGGCTCGCCAGCCATAAATATGAGTGCGCGAAGCCGGATTACCAAAATTTCCGTTCATTGTCAGGCATTCGCTCATTTTTTCAGCAACGGCCGGGTCAACTGGCGTTGTAGCCGCATAGTCCAGATATATCGGTAGTTCCATCATTGCTCCCGCACTGTGGCTGTTGTAAAAATTTATTGCAGAAAAGTAGCAGCGATCAGACTCTCGACAGGTCTCTGCGCTCGACGCGCCTCACTACGCTGGTCCTGAGTGTCCGCTATACGTTGTACTTCATACTTCCCGGTCAGATCAGCCAGACTGATACCACCAAGAAATTGCTCAATTCTTTGCGTCAGATCATCCCAGAGATGATGTGTCAAACATATCTCGCCGTCGTGACAGTTGCCCTTGCCCTCGCAACGGGTCGCATCCACTGATTCATCAACCGCAGCGATGATCCCAGCCACAGTGATTGCGGCAGAGGTATTGCCAAGACGATAGCCGCCGCCGGGACCACGCACACTGAGCACCAGACCGCTGCGACGTAGACGAGCAAATAACTGCTCCAGATAAGAAAGTGAGATTCCCTGACGAGTAGAAATTTCGGCCAGTGTGACTGGCTTGCTATCAGTGTGTATAGCCAGATCCAGCATAGCCGTCACTGCATACCGGCCCTTGGTAGTCAGACGCATGTTACGGTTTCCTGTATATCGATAATGATGCCGCGGATTATGGAATACCTAAGTGTTTTTATCAACTTTAGCCGGGCGCTCGCACCGACTCGCCAAACAGAGTAGCATTAAGTCCGTTCTAAACCCGATATTTATGGCAGCAAAGTAATTGATGATTGATCTGCATTCCCATACCAACTTCTCTGATGGCGCCTTAACTCCGCCTCAACTGGTGCAGCGTGCTGCCAGCAACGGCGTAACCCACCTCGCTATTACAGACCACGATTGCACGGGTGGACTGGCGACGGCTCTGTTAGCGCCTGAATCGACCCAACTGCAGATTATTCCTGGCGTTGAAATATCCTGTCTGTGGCAGCAACGCGAAATTCATATTATTGGCCTGTTTATCGATACCGCGGAACCAGACCTGCAAACCCTGCTGCAAGAACAACAACTTCTGCGCATGGAGCGCGTTCAGGAATTTGCCGATCGTCTGCAGGCGATCGGCATCAGTGGTTTGATGGATTATATCCAGACTCTGCCCTGCCAGGCTGTCAGCCGCAATCATGTAGCGGAGTTCCTGATCAAGGAGGGTCGCGCTGCTGATAAGCAACAGGCCTTCAAGAAATTTCTCGGCAATAATGGCCGGGTTCGCACTGCCGCGCACTGGTGTTCTGTTGCAAGGGCTGTCGCCGGGATACGGGCCGCTAATGGCATTGCGGTTCTCGCACATGCTGATCGGTACCGGCTTACCCGCACGAAATTGATGCTGCTCATTGAAGAATTCAAAGACGCTGGTGGCGAAGGTATCGAAGTCAGCTATTCAAATCTGTCGCATGATCAACTGGACAGGATGGCTAAACTAAGCGAAGAAATGGAGCTTTGGGCATCCATGGGATCAGATTTTCATACCCCGGAAGCAGGCTGGATGGATCTTGGCAGGATTCGTCAGTTACCGCAGAACTGTCGTGAGCGGGCCATCTGGCTGCATCCGCGCTGGACCGGATCTGAATCCGATCCGGCCGAACGGCAACATCATTCATAAAATCAGATTCTTCTGATTGATGCGATCAAACCCTTGAAAATGTCCAGCAGGGTTTCATGTTTAAAGTCGGTGAACTCTCCTGCATCCATAAACACACCATGCTCGGCACAGGCTTCATATTCAAGATGGGATTGTTTTGGATCACGGATCTTTGACATTGGCTTACTGCAGCGTGGACACTGAATATCGCGCACAAGATTGTAGGTTTTACCAATCTGGGGATCACCGCTGTCCAGGAAATCTGACATCCAGGACTTTTTGAGCTGCTCAGCTTCACCATTATCAAACCACAGTCCTTTGCAACTGGAACATTGATCCAGAACCACTTTTCCATGCAGTACTTCTACTGAGCGCTCTATCATTTGGGCATTACATTTGGGACATTCCATCTTAAATCTCCGGACCGCGCAATTTTTTAATTATCATTCAGCACTGATGCATGCCGGCCTGCAGCCAGCGCACGGAGAAAACTGCCAGGCAGTGACACCGTCTGGCCAAAGACTTTATAAGATTATCTGCAACTATACCAGGGCTGATGCACGCCAGGACTGACAAATTTCAGAATTTTTCTGTGGCAAATTTTCCGGACAAATCAGCAGCTGCTGTTTAACGCATGTTCATGAACGATGTCACCACTCATGACCTGCAGGATTCCCGGGCATCAGGCCGCTCGCCGTTCCTGTGCTTCACGCAGCAGCTGACTGGCAGCTCTCAACAGCGCATTCAACGATGAACTGACGATGTCGCGGCTGATGGCTACCCCAGTGTATCGTTCTGCACCTTTTTTCAACTGAATATAAGTCACCGCCTCTGCATCAGCTCCCTGCCCCAGCGCATGCTCGCCATACTCCATGATCTCAAAGTCGATTCCCGTTGAAGTCTTAATCGCCTCTACGAATGCATCCATCACGCCATCACCTTCTCCGTGAATATGCAGTTGCTCATCGAAGCACCGCACTTTTGCTGTGAAAGATTCACGATCTGCTTTCTCAATACTGAAGTTTTCCAGTTGCACGGGTTGTTGTGCATCCAGATAATGCTGTTGGAATAGTGCCCATATGGTGTCGGCTGAAATCTCCTGCCCGGTATCTTCAGCCTGCTTTTGCACAGTGCGGCTGAACTCTATCTGCAGCCAGCGCGGTAGCTGGAAACCAAATCTGCTGGACAGTACATAAGCCACACCGCCTTTGCCGGACTGACTGTTAACCCGAATCACGTCCTGATAAGTGCGACCCAGATCTCGAGGGTCTATCGGCAAATATGCAATTTCCCAGTTTTCACCCTCTTTATACATATCCAGACATTTCTTAATAGCATCCTGATGACTGCCTGAAAATGCTGTAAATACCAACTCACCCGAATACGGTTGACGCGGATGCACATCAATCTGAGTGCATGCTTTCACGACTGAAACAATCTTATCCATATCGCGAAAATCAAGCTCCGGATCGATACCCTGACTGTAAAGATTCATCGCCATCACCACGATATCCATATTGCCGGTGCGCTCCCCATTGCCTAGCAGAGTACCTTCTACCCGCTGTGCGCCGGCCATCACTGCCAGTTCGGCTGCAGCAACAGCACAGCCCCGGTCATTATGCGTGTGCAGACTGACTACTATGGCATCCCGATTTTTAATATTGCGGCAAAACCATTCAATCTGGTCGGCGTAAACATTAGGTGTTGCCATCTCTACAGTTGAAGGCAGATTCATAATCACCGGCTGTTCCGGAGTGGGCTTCCAGATAGCAGTCACTGCATCGCAGACCTCCACCGCAAACTCAAGCTCAGTGCCGGTAAAGCTTTCTGGAGAATATTGAAACGTCCAATTTGTCTCAGGTGCCAGCGCAGCGCAGCGCTGTACTTCTCTGGCTCCTTCTTCTGCTATTTTGATGATCCCGGCCCGATCAGTCTTGAAAACTTTTTCACGCTGCACAATCGATGTGGAATTGTAGACATGCAGTATCGCCTTTTTAACCCCACGCAATGACTCGAAAGTTCGTTGAATCAATTCCGGGCGCGCTTGCGTCAGCACCTGCACAGTGACGTCATCGGGAATGCGGTTTTCTTCAACCAGGCTGCGGACAAAATCAAAATCCGGCTGGGAAGCCGCAGGAAAGCCGATCTCGATTTCCTTAAATCCAACTTCAAGCAGCAGATCGAACATCAACTTTTTCTGTGCGACCGACATGGGTTCAATCAATGCCTGATTGCCATCACGCAGGTCAACGCTGCACCAACGTGGCGCTGTGCGGATCACCTGATCTGGCCAGGTTCGGTCAGGAATGCTGATGGGTTGGAAAGGCTTATATTTCTTGTGATTAAACATGCCAAAGGCTCCTTATAAATCTACTGGGTCGACAATCTGGAACAGTCCGAGGACTTGATGGTGCCCAGAATAGAGAAAGCCGCCTGGTTTTTCCACGCCTTATTACTCCATTTCCCAGTCATCATTAGAAAATAACGCTGATTAGTTAACTTAAATTAGTTAATATCACTACAAAATCGAGATTGACCAGATGAGGAGTAGATATGCTGCTTGATAAGCTTGATAAACGCATCCTGCGAGAACTGCAAAACAACGGTCGCATTACCAATGCGGAACTAGCTGATCGCGTGGGCTTGTCAGCCACTCCCTGTGCTCGGCGCGTTAAGCGCTTCGAGGACGAAGGCATCATTGACAAACATGTGATTCTGTTGAATCCGTCCACTCTTGGGTTGAAGTTGAATGCTTTTATTCAGATCAGCATGGACCGGCATACGCCGGATCGCTTTCAGCATTTTGAAAATGAAGTAAAAAAACATCCAGAAGTGGTTGAATGCCTGTTGATTACCGGACAATCTGCGGACTATCTGTTGAAAGTAATGGTGCCAGACATGGACTACTATCATCAGTTCCTGCTCAACACAATAACGCGTATCGAAGGCGTAAGGGACGTCCATTCCAGTTTTATCCTGCGCAAGGTAATCGATACTACCGAATTGCCACTGAACCACCTGCCGTAGAAAAATTTTAACCAGACAGAGGCTGGTTGGAACTCGTCAGATGCTTGATCTTGTCCTTGTAAGAACGGCTCATCTTAAGGGAGGACCCACCGCTAAGCGTGAGATGGAATTCACCGTTGATATGCGACGACACCTTCTCCACCCGCGCCAGATTGACGATTGTTGAACGATGTACCCGCTGGAATATTCCCGGGTCCAACTGCGCCTCCAGCTCCTTCATCGTGGTTCTCATGATGTGCGTGGCACCATTAACATGGACACACATGTAATCGCCGGCAGCATCAATCCAGTCAATATGTTTCACCGGCACAAAGGTCGTGGAAGAACCGTCTTTAATCGCCAGCTTATCTGCGTAGGCAATCTGTTCACCCTTCACATTCAGCAGCTGTTCAATTGCCGCTTCCGATTTTCCGGTGAGCCCAATAACGATGTCGAGCAAACGCTGTTTTGCAACAAACACCTGCTGCTGCTCCAGCCGTTGTTCCGCTTTTTCGATGGCCTGCTGCAATCGATCCTGCTCAATGGGTTTAAGCAGATAATCAATCGCATGAACATCGAAGGCTTTGATGGCAAACGCATCGTATGCCGTGACGAAAATCACCATCGGCATATTGTCCTGTTGCAGTTGCTCAATCACCTCAAATCCGGTCATGCCTGGCATTTGGATATCGAGAAAGACCAGGTCAGGCTCCAGCTCTGCTATCGCTGCCAGCGCTTCCTTGCCACTGCGGCAGGAACGCAGCACTTCCACCTGATCATACTGCTCAAGCCGCATCCCCAGACCTTTGCGGGCCAGTGATTCATCATCGACGACGATAGCTCGAATTTTACGTTTTTCGTCAGTTGGTTTCATAAGGAATAACAACCGTCACTTTGCAGCCTGTTGGCTGACGATTAGAAATTATCAAAGAATGTTTGTCACCATAAATTTCGCGCAGGCGGTTGCGGATATTGGTCAGACCTACCCCCATTGAGGTTGGATGCTGCTTCTCCACCAGATTACCTGAAGGCAGTCCCGGCCCGTCATCACTTACCTCGAGAATCAACATGCGCTGTTCCACTCGCGCGTCAATTTGAATCATGCCACCCTCTTCACTCAAAGCGATGGCATGTTTGACCGAGTTTTCGATCAACGGCTGCAGCAGCATACTTGGCACCAGCGCCCGCTCAGCCTCAGGCGATATATTTATCTCGATTTTCATGCGCTCTTCAAATCTGACCTTTTCGATGTCCAGATACAAGCGCGCCGAGCCGATTTCATGGGCAAGATCAACCTGATCCAGGGGATCGTGCTCAAGGGAATACCGCAGAAATTTACTCAGTTTGGTCAGCATGGCATTAGCCGGCTCAGTGGATTGCTGCAGCACCAGGGTCGAGATGGCGTTCAAGGTATTGAACAGGAAATGCGGATTTAACTGATATCGCAACATGCGCAATTGCGCCTCGTGAGCAAGCGCCTCCGAGCGCAGACTCTTCTCTTTCTCCAACTGAAACAGCTGGTAATACTTGATTAAAAAGTACAGCACACTCCAGATCAGCAGCAATGAAAAGGTAAACGGAATCAGATTGAACGTGCCCCAGCCATAGCCGGCTAAATCAACAGCAATACCAAATTCGGTTGAGGTAATCAGATTTTTAAGCGGTCGCCATGCGAATGAGGCCAGTAATGAACCGAAGATAACCGCAGCTATCCGGATCTGTGCTGACATATCCCAGACATAGCGATAGAGGTAACGCAAGCCGGTAGTCAGTGCGACACCGATAATCGCGTCCACGACAAACACACCAGCGCGGTCCAGCATGTATTCTTTGGGTACGAAAGTCAGGTCACGTGCCACCAGCAACATGACCCAGGCCGACCAGCCGATCAATTGAAACAGCCAGAATTGGCCGCTGCGACTCAGTGATAGTTTTTTAATACCCATTCTCCGAGGTTCCTGCAGACCGGATACTGCACATCTGCCTGAGTCTGCAGATGGGCAGCGTGCCGGTTATAGCTTAGGGAAGCAATGCAGCAACAGCATCACGCTCTTCATTGAGTTCCTGCTCGGTCTTGTTCATCAACTGTTGACTGAAATCGTTCACTGACAGTCCCTGAACAATGGTGTACTTGCCATCAGCACAGGTAACCGGGAAAGAATAGATCAAACCTTTGGCGATGCCATAGCTGCCATCGCTGTGAATACCCATGCTGACGATTTTGCCTGCGCTACCCAGCGCCCAGTCGCGCATGTGTTCGATGGCCGCATTCGCTGCCGAAGCTGCACTGGAAAGACCACGGGCTTTAATGATTGCCGCGCCACGCTGCTGCACGACCGGGATAAAATCCTGAACCACCCAGTTCTGATCAACCAGGTCCAGCGCTTTAGTACCGGCTACCGTGGCATGATGAATATCGGGATACTGCGTGGCGGAGTGATTACCCCAGATAAAAACACCTTCAACATCAGTGCTATGCTTGCCTGTCTTCTGGGCCAGCTGAGCAAGAGCGCGGTTGTGATCAAGCCGGGTCATCGCAGTAAATTGGCCAGGATTCAGATCCGGCGCATTACGATAGGCAATCAGTGCATTGGTATTAGCAGGATTTCCCACCACCAGCACTTTTACATTACGGCTGGCATTGTCATTGATAGCTTTGCCCTGTACCGAGAAAATCGCGGCATTGGCTGCCAGCAGATCTTTGCGCTCCATGCCAGGACCGCGCGGTCGTGCACCGACCAGAAGACAATAGTCGGCATCCTTGAAAGCCACATCAGGATTATCAGTCTGCACACAGCCGCGTACCAGTGGGAAGGCGCAGTCGTCCAATTCCATCACGACGCCCTGTAATGCTCCCAGTGCAGGCGTTATTTCCAGCAGTTGCAGAATCACCGGCTGATCTTTGCCGAGCATTTCTCCAGAGGCTATTCTGAACAATAAGGAGTAACTGATTTGTCCTGCTGCTCCAGTGACAGCAACGCGTACAGGTGCTTTCATAACGATTTCCGAATCCTTGTGTTTTGATTAGCGAGGGTATTAATCTAAGGAACCACTAATTCAATGAAGCAACTTAGAGGCGGCAGAGTATAGCACTACAGAATCAACATGGCATCGCCGTAGCTGAAGAAGCGATAGCGGGCCTCAATAGCACGCTGATAGGCCGCCATAATATTTTCGCGACTGGCGAAAGCACTGACCAGCATCATTAAAGTAGATTCAGAGAGATGGAAATTGGTGATCATCGCGTCAACTACCTGAAACTCGAAACCCGGATAGATAAAGATGCTGGTTTCGCCCTGGTAAGGTTGCAGATTCTGCGCGGACGAGCCGGTTTCCCGGGCGGCACTTTCAAGGCTGCGTACTGAGGTGGTTCCCACCGCAATCACCCGCCCACCGCGCGCTTTACAGGCCTGCACCTGTGCACAGACGCTTTGCGGCACATCAATGACTTCGCTGTGCATAGGATGCTCAAGGACATTTTCCACGCGCACGGGTTGGAAAGTACCGGAACCGACATGCAGAGTAATAAATCCCTGATCGACGCCTTTAACGGCAAGGGCATCCAGCAGCGCCTGATCAAAGTGCAGCCCTGCGGTTGGTGCAGCAACGGCACCGGGTTGACTGCTGTAAACGGTCTGATACCGCTCCCGATCCTTGTCTTCGTCAGGACGCTTGATGTATGGGGGTAAAGGCATGTGACCAAATTTTTCAAGAGCCAATAATAGTGACTGCTCGCCGAAGAAACGCAAACGGAAAAAATCTCCCTGCCTGCCCAGCACCTCCGCACTCAATTGTTCGGAGGAGTCATTGCCATCGAAGGTCAGTTTCGTACCCGGCTTCGGCGACTTACTTGAGCGAATCTGCGCCAGCGCCTCGTGCTCATTGAGTACCCGCTCTATCAGGACTTCGATACGACCACCGCTGGCTTTGTGACCGAGCAACCGGGCCGCAATCACCCGGGTATTATTGAATACCAACAGGTCATCAGCCTGCAGAAAGTCAGTCAATTCATAAAAGTGATGATGAGCAACAGCGCCGGTTGCACGACTCAGGTGCAGCAAACGGCTGCTGCTGCGCTCAGGTTCTGGATAGTGGGCGATCAGCTCTTCAGGTAAATTGTATTGGAAGTCAGAGAGTTTCATAATTCAGCATAACCTGTAACCGGTCGGTATCTGGAAGGGCACGGATTGTAAGGGCTTATCAATGATCGAACAATGACGTATTGATGCAGACAGCTGAATCAGCCTGGAAAAAGGCCACTGGAACGCGCTATAAAGAACAACGTATCTTATCAGCAGACACTGTATAGAGGTCTTTTAAATTGAAATGGGACAGGGACAAGCCAAACACGCTGGATATTATAGTAACGGTTGAAGATATCGATGAACTTGGCCATGCCAATAATGCTGTTTATGTGCGTTGGCTTGAGCAATGTGCCTGGAAGCATTCGGGGTCGCTGGGTCTGGGACTGGCTGAATACCGCGAGCTTGACCGGGCGATGGTGGTGCTCAAACATGAAATTGATTATCTGGCAGCTGCTTACTGTGGCGACGAACTGGTTGTTGCCACCTGGATTACCCACTGGGATCAGAAACTGCGCCTCACCCGCCACTTCCAACTATGCCGCCGCTCCGATCAGCTCACGTTGTTGCGGGCGCGCAGTACTTTCGTATGTATCGCATTGAGCAGTGGCAAACCAAAAAGGATGCCCGCTATCTTTGTGGAACGTTACGGGCGCGGGTTGACCTTGCCACAGGCTTCCCTGGTAAAAAATCAATCTATTCGGGAAATATAAAAGATCGAGAAAATCTCTGAATATCAGGCTAGTATTCGGCTCAGTTTCTAAGGTAGATAAACACGCTGGGGACACAATAATAATGAAGTCAGCAAATAGACTGTCAGACCGCGCAAAAAAACAGATGCCGATGGTATTGCTGACCTTACTCAGCATTATTCAGGCCCTGGCTTTGGAGCTGTTGTGGGCAGGTTCTAAACCATTTTAATGCTGTTCAACATAAGTAAGGACTAATATGGATCCGATACTGGCCATCGCACCTTCCGTGCTGGCGCTGGTGCTTGCATTCACCACACGTCGCGTGATTCTGTCACTGCTGAGTGCGGTTGTTTTTGGTTACGCCATCATCAATCAATACAATCCGCTGGATACCGCAGTGGCCGTAATCAGTGAAGGCATATTCGAGCAATTGCAGGGGAGTAACGCGCAGATAATTATCGTAATAACCATCATCTCCGGGTTTATTTATCTGCTCGAAGCATCGAGCACCATGCGAGCATTTTCGAACCTGCTCGGCATCCATGTGACATCACCAATGAAAATCAAACTCAGCACCCTGCTCTCCGGCATTGTGATTTTTTTTACTGACTCTGGTAATTCATTGATCCTTGGTCCGGTTTATCGCCCGGTCTATGAGAAATTACACATCTGCCGCGAAAAACTTGCCTACATTGTTGATTCCACCTCCTCGCCTGTGTGTGTGTTGATTCCGATCATCAGCTGGGGAGCCTACACCATGGGTTTGATGGAAAGCTCCTACGCCTCCCAAGGGGTAGAGAAGGATGGTTTTGTTGCGTTTCAGGAAGTCTGGTTCTATATGCTCTACCCTCTGCTGACTCTGGCTGGTGTCGGTTTTGTGGCCGTGTTCAGCGTCTGGCTGGGAAAAATGCGCACCACGCAGCAGAGTTTTCTGGCGGGTACGCACAAGTACGATGATTCAGAAACCCAGCTGCCGGAATTAAGTATTCAACTAAAGACGCATGGCGCCAAAGTAGTCGCGATAGCGCTGGGCACGCTGTTTTTGTCGATGATCGCGCTGTTCACCTACTTCGTTACTCAGCAGGGTATGCTGGCCGGCCCTACCATTCGAATCACTCTGGCTTTGTCCTATACCATTGCTACCATAGCCACCATTACCATCTTGCACAGCCTGAAAATCTTTGACTTCAACAGCAGTTCAAAAGCATTTTTTAATGGCATGGGACGAATCATGCCGATTCTTTGTATTCTGATTCTGGCCTGGACACTCAGCGATGTGATGGCCGAATTGAAAACCGGCGAAGCCATTGCACAGATGCTCGAGGCAATCAATTTCCCGGTCTGGTTACTGGCCAGTATGATTTTTCTGATCGGTGCTGCGCTGTCACTGGCAACCGGTTCCTCCTGGGGTACCTTTGCATTGATGATCCCCATTGCAGTCGCGATTGCTGTTGCGCTGGATGCTCCCGTTGTGGTCGCACTGGGAGCCGCCATCAGCGGTGGTCTGTTTGGAGACCACAGTTCACCGATCTCCGATACCACGGTATTGTCATCCATGTCCTGCGGTGTTAATCACATGTCCCATGTAGAAACCCAGTTTCCTTATGCCATTGTCACTGCGGTACTGTCGTTCTTTGGCTTCGTGCTGGCTTCCCTGCTCCTGCAGGGCGGGGACAGTGCAGCTTATATTCCGGTTATTGTCATGGCTACCCTTGCCGGTTTCGGCTATTACTTTATCTCTAAAACAAAATTCGGATCGGTAGAAACATGACAGCGCTTTGGTTGAGAAAGGAAGATAAAACAGGTGAATGGAGAGTTCCTGTCACCCCCAGTGGAGTTCGCGAACTGATTAACGCAGGCATTGAGGTCACCGTAGAGCGATCGGATTATCGGGTTTTTTCAGATACAGAATATGCACAAGCCGGTGCAGTGATGACGCATCAGGACTGGTGGCAGGCGCCAAGTAGCACTGTCATCATCGGCTTGAAAGAACTGGCTGAGTCTACAACGGCAATTTCACATCGTCAGATCTATTTCTCCCATACTTTTAAAGGACAGGAAGGCTCTGCCCAGGTATTAAAACGTTATGCGGACGGCGGTGGAACAATATTTGATCTGGAATTTCTACAGGATGACAGCGGACGGCGAATTGCGGCGTTTGGTTACTGGGCTGGTTATGCTGGTGCTGCATTGGCCATGCTCGGCCTGGCGCATTATGCTCAGACGGATGCAGCACATCCCGGATTAACCCGGTTTAAGGATCGTCAGCACCTGATCGATACCGTGAACCGCAGTTTGAATAATGCACCCGCCAGGGTGATGGTCATGGGCGCATTGGGACGCTGCGGCAGTGGCGCTATAGATCTCTTGAAATCACTCGCTGCACCGGTAACTATCAGCGCCTGGGATATTGCTGAATTTAATGCTGCGGATAAACCCATCAAGGAAATTATCGACCACGATGTGTTTATTAACTGCGTTTACCTGCGCGAGAAGATTGAGCCGATGATAGATCCACAGTTGCTGACAGAAAACCAGAGCCTGAAAATCATCAGTGATGTCAGCTGTGACCCCAATAACCCGAACAATCCCATCGCAGTTTATGATGCAATTACCGATCTGAAAACGCCGTTTCGGCGCGCTCAAGGCAGTGATGAATTTCCTGTTTATGTACAGGCTATTGATCATCTGCCAACGCTGTTACCCAGAGAAGCGTCTGATGAATTTGCATCAGCATTGCTGCCGCATATGAAGGGATTTTTGCTTGCGGATGATTTACCACCAGTGTGGCGAAATGCCTGCAACAGTTTCAAGCTGGCGATGAGCAGCTACGGATTGCAATAATTTTAGTGGCCCCTGGCTAAAAAATCAGCCAGGAGTCTGTCGGCATTTAATCGTAACGTTATACTGCACAGATCTTTTACTGCACAGAGTCGCTCATCAAATCAATAATTGCAGGTACGGGTGCGCTGCCGTAGCTGAGAAACTGATCGTGAAACGCTTTCAGATCAAAGTTGTCAGCGAGTAACGCCTTCTGCCGTTCGCGGAAGTCATAGATTTCAGCATAACCGGTAAAATAAGAGGTAAGCTGAACCTGTGATAAGGTAATCCGTCGCCATTTATTTTCAGCTTCAGTCTGCTCCTGGAACGCCTCGCGCAACATCACATCCATCGCCTCTTCCTGGTTCATACCAAGCACGTGAACCGCATAGTCCATCAAGGCATTAGTCACCACGCGCAGATTCCATTTGCCGTACATCAGCCACATTTCCGGCTCCTGGTTTCCGTAGCCCTCTTCCAGCATCATGCGTTCAGCATACACCGCCCAGCCTTCAATCATCGCACCGTTGCGCAACAGGCTTTTAATGAGCCCAGGTGATTTATTTGCCTGCACTAATTGAGTGTAGTGACCCGGTATCGCTTCGTGGATATTTAGAATCTGCAACACCCATTGATTGTACTCGCGCAGATAGCTCGCAGCCTGCTCATCGGTGTAATCATCCAGGGGGGTGACGTTGTAGTAAGTATCCGCTGTTGGATTAAAGGGGCCAGCTGCACTCACTGAAGCGCCAGCACCGCCGCCGCGCATGTATTCGGGAGTTTCACGCACCACCAGTGGCCGGGTCGGATCTTGTGCAACGAGATTTTTCTGTTCAACAAAAGCCGCCAGCACCGGGATCTGGCGTTTAATTTCACTGATAAAATTTTCCCGGTCTATGTGCTGCGCTGATAAATGATTGATCAATCGGCCGATCCGCTCCAGTCTGTCTTCAGGCACGGTCTCATCTGGAAAATACTTTGGCCATAACTGCAACGCAATTTCATCCATATCATTGTGTAGTCGATTCTTCTCAGCAACTGCGCGCTCATAAAGTTCACGTGCGCTCAGACCCGATTGAATGTCATAGCGAAATTTAGCTTCATAGAGCTCCTCACTGATCCGGAAAGGCCTGGCTTCACTGCCTTCGGCCAGCGCAGCTGCCAGGCCCTGCAAGTCCTCGGTAAATACTGAGACAGCAGCCACTGCATTTTGTCGAGCCTGCTCAAAACGCGATTTCTCAGCGCTTTCCAGGCTGGACGCTGCCGCGCGGTCACGCAGACTTTCGCCGAGCAGATTAAGCGTTCCGCGACTTTGCGTTATTGCCAGCTGGGTATGTTCGGCCGTGGGATTGCTGATATTCGAGACGGCGGCCTGGTAATAGGCCGGTACCTGTTCAAGTCGTGCCAGTACCGTGCGCAGCCGGTCGGCTTCGGGTGCATAAGGTGTATTAAGCAGCAGCCCTATTGGACCGGCAACATTGTAATTGGATGGGTTCCATTCCCAGTCTCTGAATTCAGTCAGGTACCAGTGCATCGATTGCAGACGGTTAAGCAACAGCGCATGGTCAATTCTCAGGTCTGAAGACAATGTGGTCGGATCAGTTGCGCTCAGTCCGCTCAGCTCAGTTTCCACAAAGGCCAGGTCATCGGCTCTGCGGGCTGCATCTGGCAGCGTCACCAGGTGGGCATCGTCATAGCGCCCGGCGAATATCTGCCACTCGGGATTGCGCGCCAGCATACGCTGGAGTAAGGCTTCGCTGAATTGAGCGAATTCAACCTGTGCTGCGTCTGCCACCTGCGCGGGCTCTGTCGCTTGTTGAGCTACAGCAGGTGCTGATTCTGATGCTGATTCGGGCTCTGGTGTTGATTCAGAACTGCAGGCGGGTAATAGTGTGCATAGAAGCGCGGCTGTCAGCCAGTAAGTTGATCGCATATCAAATCTCCCTTTGGCCCGGCAGTTTACATCGTTCGGTTGGCAACTGGTATCTTTGGACAGACTGCATCCCACTCTCCGAATCAGTGTGCATAATTTATCCATCATCAGTAAGGAGACCCTGCAAATGAGCGATGAGTCTGATAAAAAAAATATCGAAGCCACCCTGGATGGTAAACGCCTGCGCTTGCATGAATTGAATCTGGGCACAGACAATGACGCAAGGGTTGGAAGAATCCGGCAAGTTTTCCGTAATCTATCTCTGTTTCTGGCGGGCATGTACACCGGGGAGAGTTGCGCGGGCACTCCACACAGTGAGCGACATTCGAAATCTTCAACATCAAGTAAACAAGATGCTGATTGAGCTGCTTTAAACCGCGCTCAATACGGTAATCAACGCCAAACTACCCGGATTCTAATCAGCTCTATTTAATTTTTCCCTGGTTCGGAGATCTATTTCTTCAATCATCACCATAGTTTCTTTAAATTTATCGATAATTTTTGATTGGTTTACTATATGCGTTGAAAAAACCATTTACCCAAAAGGAACAATTTCAATGCCTAAGTACACGATACCTTTACTAACCGCTTTAACGGTAAGCCTGTCATCCCTGACAAGCCCTGTTTTTGCTCAAAGCGGCTCAAATTCAAACCAGTTCTGGTGGCCTGAACAACTGAATCTCAGTCCGCTTCGTCAACATTCTCCTCAATCCAACCCGATGGGTGCAGACTTTAACTACGCTGAAGAATTCAGCAGTCTCGATATCAATGCAGTGAAGCGGGACATCGAAACCTTGATGACCGAATCTCAGGATTGGTGGCCAGCAGATTACGGTCATTACGGCCCTTTCTTTATTCGCATGGCCTGGCACAGCGCAGGCACCTATCGCGTGGCTGACGGCCGCGGTGGCGCAGGTGGTGGTCAACAACGTTTTGAGCCACTCAACAGCTGGCCGGACAATGCTAACCTGGACAAAGCCCGACGTCTGTTGTGGCCAATCAAGCAGAAATACGGCAGCAAAATCTCATGGGCCGACCTGATGGTACTGACCGGTAACGTTTCACTGGAATCCATGGGTTTCAAAACCTTCGGTTTTGCCGGCGGGCGCGAAGATGACTGGGAACCAGACATGGTCTATTGGGGTCCGGAGACTGAGTTCCTTGCAGACGAACGCTACACTGGCGACCGAGTACTTGAGAATCCGCTTGCCGCAGTGCAGATGGGCCTGATCTATGTTAACCCTGAAGGGCCGAATGCGAATCACGATCCACTCGCCGCTGCTAAAGATATCCGCGATACCTTTGGTCGCATGGCGATGAATGATGAAGAGACCCTTGCACTGATTGCAGGCGGTCACACCTTCGGTAAGGCCCACGGTGCCGCCCGCCCGGTCGATTGCGTTGGAGCGGAACCTGCAGCGGCTGATCTTGAAGAACAGGGTTTCGGCTGGAAGAACAGCTGCGGTACCGGTAATGCGGCTGACACGATCACCAGCGGTCTGGAAGGCGCATGGACCTCCAATCCGACACAGTGGACTACACAGTACCTGGACAACCTGTTCGCGTTTGAATGGGTTCAGACCAGAAGCCCGGCCGGTGCAGTGCAGTGGATTCCCGCTGATGGTCAGGCAGCAAATCTGGTACCTGATGCTCACGACCCCTCGAAACGACATGCGCCGATTATGTTCACCACCGACCTGGCGATGAAAGTCGACCCGGCTTACAGAGCTATTGCACAGCGCTTCCAACAGAACCCAGCCGAGTTTGAACTGGCTTTCGCCAAGGCGTGGTTCAAGTTGACGCACCGCGATATGGGTCCACGTACTCGTTACATTGGCGCGGATGCTCCTGAGGAAGTACTGATCTGGCAGGATCCAGTGCCTGAAGTTACCTACAACCTGCTTAATGCAAGGGACATTTCAAATCTGAAGTCTCAGATTCTCGAATCAGGCCTTACCGTTCCAGAATTGGTAAGAACGGCATGGGCATCAGCCGCAACGTACCGCGGCACTGATATGCGCGGCGGCGCCAACGGTGCCCGCATTCGTCTGGAACCTCAAAAAGACTGGCCGGTAAATAACCCCGACGAACTGAGCAAAGTGCTGAGTCGTCTGGAATCGATTCAAAGCGACTTCAACGGTGCGCAAAGAGGCGGAAGAAAGCAGGTATCACTGGCTGACCTGATCGTTCTGGGTGGAGCTGCAGGCATTGAGCAGGGCGCCAGGGATGCCGGACACGATGTCCAGGTTCCGTTCATGCCAGGCCGCAGCGATGCAACCCAGGAGATGACTGATGCGCCGTCTTTTGCAGTGCTTGAGCCGACTGCAGATGGCTTCCGTAACTACTTCGGCAAGGACAGCTACAGATCGCCAGCGGAAATGCTGGTCGAACGAGCAAATCTGCTGACCCTGACGGTTCCTGAAATGAGCGTTTTAGTCGGCGGTATGCGTGCATTGAATATTAATGCCGGACAATCGGCACATGGCGTGTTGACTGACCAGCCTGGCACCTTGAGCAACGACTTCTTCGTGAACCTGCTCGATATGTCCACGCAATGGTCGCCATCAGCCACATCAGAAGGCATCTATGAAGGACGTGATCGCGCCACAGGTGAAGTCAAATGGACAGCAACCCCTGTTGACCTGATCTTTGGTTCAAACTCAGAACTGCGTTCGATTGCGGAAGTCTATGCTGCTGAAAACGGACATGAAAAGTTTGTAGCTGACTTTGTTGCTGCATGGACCAAGGTGATGACCCTCGACCGTTTTGACATCTGATCGCGGGTAACCATGGTGTTCATCAACTGCTTGATGAACACTGGATAAATCAAACGGCGGCACTTAATTGAGTGTCGCCGTTTTTTTATGCCCTTGTTTCCGTTAATGATGAACTATCTATATACCTCTCAAACCGTCAGAAAAAGTACGATAAGCGAGTAACCAGCAAACAGCACAGACCAGACTCTGAAGCGGGAGGGGATAAAAATAGTCAGCAGCATCAGCAGGATGCCCACTAATGGCACGACCACTGAAGGAAGAATTGCATTGTTGTACATCACAATATTCACGTAGGGCCCGACCAGAAAATACAGCAACATGAACCGCGCGGAGAGCCTGCCAACCTGCTGACTTTACTGCAGCATATCCAGGACACCCTCTCCCGGTTCAGACAAAGCCATCTCTGCCGAGCCATATAAAAATGTGCAACCGAATACCAGTACGATGAAATTCTGAAAACTCCAGTCATCAATGGTGCGTAAACCCCAGCCCACCCACCAGAACTGCAGAATGTAGATCATTACACTGAAGGCCCAGACTGCCGGCGCCCAATGGAACACCACCCGGTCATGAGCGCGGATCAGGATAGCTACGGTGTGGAGCAGGCGGGTCATTGCCAGACCCAGGATAATGGCAATGGCAATAGATATATATTCGTGTTGGGTCATAACGCTTTTTTGGTCTCGGAAGGTTGGCCCAGAGCAATGCCCGCCAGGAACGCAGTAATCAGCTCGTAACTCAGTGCGCCGCAGGTATACGCGCTAACT
Source organism: Pseudohongiellaceae bacterium (assembly GCA_041689205.1). Classification (GTDB taxonomy): domain Bacteria; phylum Pseudomonadota; class Gammaproteobacteria; order Pseudomonadales; family Pseudohongiellaceae; genus JAVVEG01. The sequence continues at coordinate 31,328 of JBDNGQ010000211.1, forward strand.
GGATCCGCGCTGATCAGCAGGGACAACAGGCGGCCGACTGCCAGCGCACCGATCACTATAAGCAGAAGCACAAGGCCAGCCCGATAGTACTCAAGTCTGGTGACAGCCAGCAGACAGAACAAGCCCATGCCAGTTTGCAGGCCCCCGTACATCGCGCCGATTTCGGCAAAGGCATCACCGTTGCTGATAAGGAGGCCAGCGAACCCGGCTGGAACAGCGGGTGAGATGAGACTGACAAGTCCGTACGCGATAAATACCAGCGCAGAAAGCCACAAAATAGTTTTACCCAGCATTGCCCGATTTCCTTTTCTACAGTCAATGATTTATAGAGCAGGCCATCAGGCGGGATCTTCTGCAGGAACTGTATCGAATTTCGGCCACGGATACACCCTTGATCCGTTTTTCAGAATTAATAAAATTTTTCGGATTTCTAATTGCAGAACTCTGACACAAACTTATCAGACGATTTGGTACCGGGAGCCGGACTTGAACCGGCACTCTATCACTAGAACCGGATTTTGAATCCGGCGCGTCTACCAATTTCGCCACCCCGGCAGCTTGGAAGGGCGACAGTATAACAGCATTAATCACCCTGGCAATGCCCTCTTAAAGCTTGTTTTACCGAACTCTTTAAGCCGATGAACAATCCCGTTCCGAAGCTGCGCAGTTGTCCCTGCTTGCCCGCACATGGTAAATTACGCGCCTTTTGCAGCTCCCAAAAATTTAATCATCCTTGTTGAAGATCAGGTAACTCATGACGCATTATAAAATTGCACTGCTGGACGGCGATGGCATCGGCCCGGAAATTATGGTCGAAGCTGTAAAAATTCTGAATCTGGTTGCCGAGCGCAACAAGGTGGAATTTGAATTAATCCATGCGCCCTTTGGTGCCAGTGCGTATTTTGAATGCGGTCATCCCTTCCCCGAGGAAACTAAAAAAATCTGTGATGAGGCTGATGCCATTCTTAAAGGCCCTATCGGACTGAACCATGAAGAGTCGCAAAAGATACCCGTTGATATGCAACCGGAGCGCGGTGCGCTGCTGCCGCTGCGCCGTCGCTACAACACCTACGCCAATTTCCGTCCGGTATTCCTGCCCAAAGGGCTGGCGCACTTCTCGCCCTTGAAAGCCGAAATCATCGGTGATGGCATTGATATCATGATTATCCGCGAACTGGTCGGTGGTCTGTATTTCGGTGAGAAACAAAGCGGTATCAATAGCGAAGGCAATCGTTATGTGAAGGAAACACTGGAATACGATGAAGTGCAGATCCGTCGTATTGCCAAAGTAGCTTTCGATACCTCAATGAAGCGTAAGAAAGTGTTGCACAATATTCATAAAAGCAATGTGCTGAAATCCAGCGTGTTGTGGAATGAAGTGATGGCTGAAGTCGCCGTGGATTACCCGGAAGTTAAAGTCATTAATATCCTGGTCGATGCCGCCGCCACTTATCTGTGTCTGAATCCTCGGCAGTTCGATGTGATGGTTATGGAGAATATGTTCGGTGACATTCTCAGCGACCAGGGCGGCGGTATTCTGGGTTCTCTTGGCCTGATGCCTTCAGCCTGCCTGGGCGATGAAAAAGCCTATTACGAACCTTCCCACGGTTCAGCGCCGGATATCGCAGGCAAGAATATCGCTAATCCGTATTCGATGATTGGTTCGGTCGCGATGATGTTGGAGATGAGCTTTGGCATGGATCAGGAAGCAAAGAATGTCTGGCACGCGATGCAGAGCGTGTTCGCTCAGGGCTATTCAACGCCGGATCTGTCCAAGCCTGGCAGTGGCGTGAAGATGATTGATACCAGAGGTTTTGGTGATCTGGTCGTCGCAGAACTGCGCAAGCTGCCAGTCTGATTTTGAGAATCGCGAAGCTGGCGCACAGACAGCTTCGCGATGTTAAAACCAGCCTGCGCTCATTTCAGACTGTGTAAGCGCAGATTTATCATGCGCAATGTCGCTTTGACTGCTGCCAGTACCTGGTTGGAGTCAACGCCACGGGTTTTCAGATCGCGCCCTTCCATCTCCCAGGTGATGATACATTCGGTCAACGCGCTGGTATTGCCGCCGCGAGGAATATGTACCTCAAAATCAAGCAGTGCCGGCAGCACGAAGTTGCGTTTCTTCAGAATTTTGCTGATTGCATTCGTGAAGGCAGCAAAACCCCCGTTACCGGACCCCGATGCATTGTACTGTTTGCCGTCAAGCGCGACCCTGATGCTGGCGGTGCTCTCCACATCCAGACCACTGCTGATATAGCAATTGAGTAAACGGATATACTGGTATTCCCGGCTTTCCAATACGTCAGCAATGATAAAGGGCAAGTCAGCGGCCGTAACCAGCTCTTTGGAATCACCCAGCTTGACGATTTCAGCCAGCACTTTTCGCTGATCCTCAGCCGAAAGCTGCAGGCCCAGTTCCTCCAGATTATTAGCCAGCGATGCCTTGCCGCTCATTTTGCCCAGGGCATAAGTGCGCTTACGGGCAAAGCGTTCAGGGTGCAGCGCAGTGATATACAAACCCCCTTTCTGATCACCGTCGGCATGAATACCAGCAGTCTGAGTAAAGACATCAGCACCAACAATCGGGGTATTCGCCGCAACCCATTTACCGGAAAAGTTTTCTACCATCCGGCTCAACAGCCCAATGCGGGTTTCATCGATGGATAAAGACATGCCCATCTTATCCTGCAGCACCACTGCAACTTCAGCCAGCGAGGCGTTACCGGCGCGCTCACCCAGACAGTTAATGGTGCAGTGAATCGTATTGATGCCAGCCTTAACAGCAGCCATGGTATTAGCAGTAGCCAGACCGTAGTCATTGTGAGGATGGAAATCGAAAGATAAAATGGGGAATCGGCTGATCATATCGCTCAAGGCACTATGCACTTCATCCGGCATCATCACACCCAGCGTATCGGGCAGCATAAAGCTCGCGATGCCGATGGCTTTGATGCCATCGAGCAAGCCATAGACATAATCCGGGCTATCCTGATAGCCGTTGGACCAGTCTTCCAGATAAATATTTACCTTCAGGCCCTGCGCCTGCGCATATTCTACTGTCTGCCAGATATCTGCAATATGTTCAGGCAGTGTGCGCCCAAGCTGCTCTCGACAATGCTTCTCGCTGCCCTTTGCCAGCAGATTGATCACTTTGCCGCCAGCTTCTACCACCCAGTTAACACTTAAGCGATGATCAACGAAACCCAGAACTTCTACTTTGTCGAGCAGACCTTCCGTCGCAGCCCAGGCATTGATATCGGCAACCGCACGCTTCTCTCCCTCTGACACGCGGGCTGACGCAACCTCGATACGATCCACTTTCAGAGTCTGCAGCAGCGCTTTGGCAATACTTACTTTCTCTTTAGCGGTAAACGAAACACCCTGGGTCTGCTCGCCATCACGCAAAGTCGTATCCAGTAATCGTATGTGCCTGCCGTTCGTATTCTTAGTCATTAATGCGGATCCTGCTGCAAGACAGTCTTTATGGGGTGCCGATTCTAGCAAATAACCACGGAAGCTCAACATTTCAGTGCAAGCTTAAGCTATCTCTGTGTTTTATCCATAAACCTGTCGGTATATACTCGGCGCACATTCACATACCTTGTCAGAAAGGGAAAAAACTAATGTCGATAGTGATCAGCGTGCCACGGGAAACTCGCGCAGGGGAACAAAGAGTGGCGCTGGTGCCCGATATGGTTAAGAAGCTCAGCGCCCTGGGAGTCAGCGTAAAGATACAATCGGGTGCTGGTGAGGCAGCCGGTTACGCCGACAGCGATTATGAATCGGCTTCAGCGACTATTGAAACCGATGAAACTACCTTGTATCAGCATGCTGATATCGTACTCACTGTCAATCCCGCGCCGGCGTCGCAGATCAACCAGTTAAAAGACGGCTCCATACTGATGGGTTTCGTGAATCCTTATTCTGATACTGATCGATTCAAGACCCTGCAGGCTAAAACGATCAGTGCTTTTTCCATGGAAATGGTGCCACGTATATCCAGAGCTCAGGCCATGGATGCACTTTCCTCGCAAGCCTCAATTGCTGGCTACAAAGCGGTTTTGATCGCCAGCACTCTGTCCGGTAAATTCTTCCCGATGTTAACCACGGCTGCAGGCACAGTGCGGCCATCAAAAGTGCTGATTATTGGCGCAGGGGTCGCGGGATTGCAGGCAATTGCTACCGCCCGGCGGCTCGGAGCCATTGTGGAAGGGTACGATGTGCGTGCTGCCGTCAAAGAGCAGGTTGAGTCACTCGGCGCTAAATTTGTAGATATTGATATAAAAGCCGAGGGAGCAGGCGGCTACGCCAGAGAGCTTACTGATGAAGAAAAGCAGCAACAGCAGGCGATTCTGGCCCGTCACGTAGCAGCAGCTGATGTGGTGATTACTACCGCAGCCATTCCCGGCAGGCCATCACCCCGAATTATCACCAAAACCATGGTTGAAGGCATGAAAGGCGGTTCGGTTATAGTTGACCTGGCAGCAGAAGGCGGTGGTAATTGCGAGTTGACCGTGGCTGATGAAATGGTTATGCACAATCGCGTAAAGATCTATGGACCATTAAATGTACCTGGCACAGTTGCTAACCACGCCAGCGAGTTATATGCGCGCAACCTGTTCAACCTGCTCAGCCTGATCATCAAAGAAGGCGCGATAAACATAGACCTTGAAGATCAGATTATCAAAGACAGTTTAATTACCCACGCCGGCGAGATTGTTAATGCCAGCGTACGTGACAGAATTCAGAATGCCAGCGCTTAAGGAGCGGACTCATGATTGAAGGATTAGCAGCAGTCTATATATTCATGCTGGCCGGGTTCACCGGCTTTGAAATCATCAGCCGCGTACCGGTTATTCTGCACACCCCGCTGATGTCCGGCTCCAACTTCGTGCATGGCATCGTGCTGGTAGGGGCAATGATTGCACTCGGAATTGCCGAGAACACGATGCAGCAGATCATTGGTTTCATCGCCGTGTTGCTGGCATCCGGCAATGCGGTCGGCGGCTACGTGGTCACCGAAAGGATGCTGGAAATGTTCAAATCCACCGGCAACAGGGGCAAGTAAATGGAATTCATCATTCAGACCAGTTACCTGCTCGCTGCCGTATTGTTCATTATGGGCCTCAAGCAGATGAGCTCGCCGGTTACTGCACGGCGCGGCATTCACTGGGCAGGTGCCGGTATGGTGCTGGCGACGCTGGTGACTTTCTTCGCTGAAGAAATCACCGGGAATGCACAGGCCGCCAGCAACATTATTCTGATCATCATCGCCATCAGCATTGGTGGTGGCTATGCCTGGTATACCGCTAAACGTGTGGCGATGACCGATATGCCGCAAATGATTGCGATGTATAACGGCATGGGCGGCGGTGCAGCAGCAACCATTGCAGCGGTTGAACTGCTTAAAGCTCAAAGTGCCGTGGCGCGCGGAAGCTATGGCAGCATTGCCGAGGCATTAGGGCCGGATGTCACCATCCTGGCCATTATGGGTGCCATCATCGGTACTATTGCATTCAGTGGCAGCGTGGTCGCCTGGGCCAAACTTGATGGCCGTTTGAACACCAGCAAACTGCTGCCACAGCAGCAGCTGATCAACCTGGTATTAGCCCTGCTTACTGTTGCGGTTGCCGTCAGCGTCTACTTCTCCGGCGCACTGACGCCGATTATTGGTTTCTTTGTGCTGGCCCTGGTACTGGGTGTCTTTATTACCGTGCCCGTGGGCGGCGCTGATATGCCGGTGATCATTTCTCTGTTCAATGCGCTGACCGGACTTGCGGTTGGTTTTGAGGGTTATGTACTGGGCAATGCGGCGATGATTATTGCAGGTACGGTGGTGGGCTCGGCCGGCACGCTGCTGACTCATCTGATGGCCAAGGCAATGAACCGCTCGGTAGCCAATGTCTTCTTCAGCGGTTTTGGCACCGGCCCGGCCGTAGTAACTGAGGAGGTCGAAGGCGGCGGCAGTATGAAGGAAGTGCAGGCTCAGGATGTCGGCATCATGATGGCCTATGCCACCCAGGTTATTATTATTCCAGGCTACGGCATGGCGGTAGCTCAAGCGCAGCATAAGGTCTGGGAACTCAGTCAGCTGCTGACCGAAAAAGGCGTCAAAGTAAAATTTGCGATTCACCCGGTCGCCGGACGCATGCCTGGCCATATGAATGTGCTGCTGGCCGAGGCGGGTGTCCCCTATGACATGATCTACGATATGGAAGATATCAATGCCGATTTCCCCAACACGACAGTCAGTCTGGTGATCGGTGCCAACGACGTGGTGAATCCAGCCGCTAAGAAAGATCCCAACAGTCCCTTGTTCGGCATGCCCATTCTGAATGCTGATGCTTCTCAGAATGTCGTGGTTATCAAACGCGGTCGGGGCACCGGTTTCTCTGGCGTGGAAAACGCGCTGTTTCTGGCCGACAATACCCGTATGCTGTTTGGTGATGGACAGAAAGCCGTTAATGAATTGATCCAGGCGGTTAAGGAACTGTGAGCCCTGACACCACCAACACTGAGGCAGATTCACCCAAGTATCCCCGCGCCGGGCTGCTGCGCAGAATGGCCGCATTACTCTACGATGCGTTTCTGGTCGCTGCTATCTGGATGTCATTGGGCTTTGTGTTGCAGATGATTTTCGGCACCGACACGAGTCAGCTTGAAGATGGCCGGGTAGTCGTCGAGCCTTTATACCGGGTACTGGTTTTTGCGATGATGGTCAGCACTGCAGCCACTTTCTACATCTGGTTCTGGCGCCGCACCGGCCAGACTCTGGGCATGATTGCCTGGCGAATAAAAGTGCTCAGTCATGACAACACACATATTTCATTTAAACCGGGATTGATACGGTTTTTTGCTGCATGGCCGGCTTTCTGGATTGGTGGACTCGGCTATTTATGGATGTATATTGATAAGGATGGCGACGCGCTTCACGAAAAACTTTCACGCAGTAAAACGGTACTGCTGCCCAAAGGGAGCAGGCCTTTCTAAATAAAACAAACTGTTTCAGCACGAGGATAAAATATGCGCATCATAAGACATAATCCTGTTCGCAACCCTTTAGAATTCATCACCCTGTTAGCAGTTCTGATGGCTGCTACATTTCCAGCAGGCTCTGCTGACGCTCAAGAGGATGAATTTGAGCGCATTCGTACTGTGCATTTACTGCAAGAGCCTCGTCACCGCACCATGCATATTGATGGCGATATCCGCGTTGTCGATGTGCAGATAAATCCCGGCGACACCACCCTGCCCCATACCCATGATTTCGCGATCATGTACACCTTCATCAGCAATGGCGAAGGGCCTCTCAATGGCCGGGTTTCCAGCATTACCAGTTATGTGACCGAGCAACTTACCCACCGCGTGCACAATGAAGGGCCGGGGCTGTTCCGAATCATAGCGCTTGGAAACTTTGGCCCGGCGGTCAGCGATACCAACGACAAACCCGAGGGAGTATCCGCGCAACCCGAGCTGGAGAATCCCTGGTTTCGCTCCTACCGACTGGAACTTGCGCCGGGTGAAAGCAGTCCTGTACGCACGCCTCAAAATCCAGGCATCGTCGTGCAGGTGAGTGAAGGCGTTGTTCATGTCAGTCGTGCGGATGGCATCAGCAATGAACTTACCGCGATGGGCGACTGGGCCTGGCGCAATGCCGATTCACCTTTTCAGCTGCATAATCCAGGTACCATGCCGGTTACTGTGGTGATCAATGAGGCGCGTCGATAATGCCCTTGTTCCTGATCGTGTTTCTGCTCCTTATTACACCGGCATATGCACAATTAGCGACACCAGATACTGCAGGAATAAGCTATAGCCATCTGCATCTGAATGTGTCTGATGTTGAACAGCATACCCGGTTGTGGGAACAGTATTTTGGCGGTCAACGGGTAAGCAAGGGCAGCCTGCAAGCTATCAAGTTTCCGAATATGCTGGTGCTGCTGACTGCGCAGAAACCAACAGGTGGATCGCAGGAATCAGTGCTCCACCACCTCGGTTTTAAAGTCCGTAATATCGAAACTTTTCTTGAACATTGGCGCGTCAGTGGTCTGCCTGCAGGGAATGTCTTCACCGGCGCCGAAGGCCAGCGCAATGTCTATGTGACCATGCCCGATGATGTCTATGTAGAACTGCAGGAAGATCAGGCGCTGGCCACCGAAATCAGCGGCTACCATATCCATTACTTTACCCCGCAGTATCAGCAGTTGCTTGACTGGTACACCGAAGTATTCTCATTGGAGACCAGGCCACGGGGCAGCATTGCCAGCACCACCAATGTGCCAGGCATGAATCTGAGTTTTGGAAATGCTGACAGTGAACGTCTGCCCACGCGCGGTCGTGCCATTGATCATATTGGTTTTGAACTGGTCGATCTGGAGAGCTTTTGCAAACAACTGGAAGCAAAGGGTATTAAATTTGATGTCCCTTACCGGGAAATTCCGAGTCTCGGATTGAAAGTGGCATTTTTCACCGACCCCTCAGGAGTCTATATTGAACTGACTGAAGGACTGGTAGATTTTTAAAACTTAAGTTTAACCGCGTCTTTATCGCACTAAGCCCTCACCGACCCATCAGTGTAAATATAACATCCAACTGAGACCCCGCTATGCGCGTCGCAACAGAAACGCACCCAGCAGCAGCGACAAAATAATCGGCAAAAGCACTGCCGCCAGCGGACTCAAACCATAGAACAAACTTGTTGGTCCCGCCATGCGTTGCACAATGGTGAAAGCCAGACCAATAGCAATTGCGACGAATACCCGCGAACCCATAGTCGCTTCGCGCAAAGGCCCGAACACAAAAGATATTGCCAGTATAACCAGACTCGCGGTGGCCAATGGCTGCAGAAGTTTTTTCCAGAATGCCAAAAAATAGCTGCTGCTTTCCAGTCCTTCAGAATCAAAATATTGTGCAAAACGATACAGTCCGGATATCGATTGACGTTCAGGCCGCACCAGCAACACACTCAGCAATTCCGGTGACAGATCGACACGCCACTCGTAACGTTCATGGTGAGCGATGGCAATTTCATCGATACCAAATAATGTTTCCTGAACATTTTCCAGCAGCCAGTAACTGCCAGTGGCATCCTGCAGATACTCACCGTGTTCAGCGAAACTGCTGCTGGTAATGCGACGGTCCTCATTGAGCCTATAGCGTGTGATTCCGAACAACTCACGTCCGCCTGGCATCACCGCATTGACATGGGCAAACTCGTTACCAATCTTGTGCCAGTCGCCGTGCTCGGTATTAATAGCTTCCCCACCGCTTTGTACCAGCGCCCGATTACTTTGGGCCTTCTGTTCAAGCTGTGGTGCTATCCATTCCCCCAGTACCAGACTCAATACCATCACCAGCAGGGTTGGCTTCATCACTGCCCAGGCTATACGTGTCGTGCTGATCCCCGCGGACAGAATCACCACCAACTCGTTACTGGATGCCAGTATCCCCAGACCAATCAAAGCGCCCCCGAGCGCCACATAAGGGAGCAATTCATAGATACTGGTAGGCGTTGTCATCAATACAAATGACAAGGCGTCGCCCAGTGCATAGTAGGTGCTGATTTCACCCAGTTCTTCGGCGACAGAAAAAATGAAATCGACACTGATTATCAAGCCCATTACCACCAGCATGCTGAGCAACACAGTCCTCGCAATGTAAATATCAAGCGTGCGCATGTCGCTTCCCTGCTAGTAGCTTATAAATTCTTGCGCCATATATCAGAATAAAACCGCCGCTCAGAAACAGCAGATGTACCCACCACAGCCCGATAACGGGCGGGATCAGACCGTCCTCAACCCAGGTCATGGCCAGTTGCAGCAGTATGTAATAAACCGCGTAAATAACAGCCGCCGGGATCAGTTTGCCAAAGCGACCCTGGCGAGGATCAACTTTACTCATCGGCACGGCAATTACCGTTAATATCGGAATCAGCAGAATTACCGATATCCGCCACTGCCACTCTGCAATGGCGCCGGTTTCATCGGAACGCCACAACTCACTGCTGGGAAGCGCTTTCTCCTTAACAACCGGGGCGATATTGGGCTGTTCTGGCAACAGCAAAGACTGCTCCTGAAAACGGGTAATCTGATAATCTGCCTTGCCTGGACTGCCATCATAAAAATAGCCATTCTCCAACAGCATGAAGCGACGGCCGGAACTCTCGTCTATAACCGGGCGGGCATTCTCCGAGACGATTATGCGCAGATCTGCACTGCCGGTAGCACGGGTTCCTCGAAGGGCGACAAAGGTATTATTCAGCTGCCTGCCCGCGTCGGTAGCACGGATGGATTCGGCGTAGGTAATACGCTGTCCGCGCCCAAATTCTTGAAATTGTCCCGCCACAATCAGATCCAGTTCGGTCAACTCGTCCTGGCTTAGTATCAACTGCTCCGTCTTCTGTAAACCCCAGGGTCCAAGTTGAATACTGAACACACCTGCAACGCCCGCAATTGCAATGGAGCATACCAGGGTCATCAGCAATAATTTCCTGCGACTAAAACCACAGGCGCTCAGCACGGTCATTTCGTTTTCTGCATACATACGGCCGTAGGCCAGCAGAATTGCAAGGAAAAACGCAAAAGGCAGTATCACCAGCATGAAATCCGGCAGCCGGTAAATAACCAGCAACAGCAGTATCTCCGAGGTCAGCTTGCCAGCCACCGCATCGCCAAGGTATTGCAGAAAGCGACTGGTCAATGCGACAAACAGCAGCACCAGGGTAACTGCCGCAGTTACCTGAAAAATTTGTCGGCTTAGATAGCGAAAGATGATCATGCGTCAGTCTTCCTGGCCGAGCAGGATTCTGAATGCGGTGGGAATCGGTGCGATGGTGTGTTTATCGAAATCAAAGAAGACTACCCCAACCTTGGCATTGCAGACCACGCGCTCCAAAGCTGCATTGGTGATCTGAAAACTGATGTCACACCCATAACGGTTGAATTTTCCAACCCCGACTTCGATGATCAGGACGTCTCTGGCAAAGGATTCAGTGCGATAATCAATCGCCATATCAGTGACGACCATGCCGAGACCGAATATGTTTGATTCAACAAATCCAAGACTGGCCAGGAACTGTAAACGCGCCTCATGCAGAATATGCACCATGGCAACACTGTTGAGGTGTTTGGCATAGTCCAGATCGCTGTAACGCACCGGGTATTCCATCGAAAAAACAAACTCTTCCGGCATGCTGATTTTAATGCGGGGCATAAAAACTCCGTGGGCGATCTTCGCCGGACACATTACATCAGTTTATGGCAGGATCATTCAGGCGCCCAATTTTAATCATGCTGGCTGCATAAGTACACGTTTGCCTGAATTAATAGCTACATCCAGGTGACCGGCCTGACAGTGGTTCGACCCAGGCGCTTGCGCCTGTTGCTTAACTCACTGAATATCTTTAGGATTGTGGTCTTCTTTATTGATTCACAACTCATTCACCCAATCTGCCCGAGACTGAAAAGAACATGATGAAATATTCACTGCTAACGACGAATGCGCTCAAAAAATCTACCGACTGCCTGGTTATCGGTGTCTGGATGAAAGGCAAACTGACTGCTCAGGCCAGTGAACTGGATGCACTGTGCAACAAATCTATAAGCTCAGTGGTACGTGCTGGCGATATCGCGGGAAAAGTCGGCGATACCCTGTTCATCCACGCATTAGGCGGAATTGCCGCGAACCGGGTATTACTGGTCGGTTGTGGTGAAGAAAAGAAATTCGATGCGAAAGCCTGGCGCAAAGTAATAAAAGCAGCGATACAGGCTTTGAAAAAATCCGGCAGTAAAGACGCGCTGGTTACGCTGCCTGAGCTGGCCATCACCGACCGCGACACCGCCTGGGCCGTCACTCAGGCCGTCATTGAGCTCGAAACAGCGACTTATCAGTACGATCACACCAAGAGTAAAAAAGCCGAAGCGTTGACCCTGAAATCAGTCGCTTTTACTGCACCTGAGAAAGCGGCCCGTAAAGTGATCGATGAAGCCATCCGGGTCGGAGAGGGCATTGCCAAAGGTATCAACGTCGCCAGAGAACTGGGTAATCTGCCAGCAAATATCTGCACCCCCACTTATCTGGCGGAGCAGGCAGTGCAATTGGGCAGCCGACACAAGTCACTTAAAGTACAGGCCCTTAATGAGAAACAGATGCTTAAACTGGGCATGGGTTCGCTGCTCTCCGTCGGCCACGGCTCATTGCAGGAATCGCGTCTGATCGTTATCGAATACAAAGGCAGCAGTAAGGCTGGCAGCAAGCCTTATGTCCTGGTCGGCAAAGGAATTACCTTTGATACCGGCGGCATCAGTCTTAAACCTGGTGCAGGCATGGATGAAATGAAATTTGATATGTGTGGTGCAGCCAGTGTTATTGGCACCATGAATGCCGTGGTGGAACTGCAATTGCCGATCAATATCGTTGCCGTCATTGCGGCCGCAGAAAATATGCCCAGTGACCGCGCGACCAAACCCGGCGACGTGGTTACCAGCATGTCCGGCCAGACTATTGAAATTCTAAATACCGATGCTGAAGGACGTCTGGTGCTGTGCGATGCACTGACCTATGTGGAGCGCTTCCATCCGAAAACAGTTATTGATATCGCTACCCTTACCGGCGCTGCCGTAGCAACATTCGGTGACTATACCAGCGCGCTGCTGAGTAACCATGATCCATTGGCACAGGAACTGATTGAAATTGGCAGCCATATGCTGGATCACGCCTGGCAGTTGCCACTGGCCGATGAGTATCAATCCCTGTTGGACAGTAACTTTGCTGATATTGCTAATATTGGTGGACCAAGAGCAGGAACCATCACTGCCGCTTGTTTCCTGTCACGCTTTACTAAAAAGTACCATTGGGCGCATCTTGATATCGCGGGTACAGCATGGTTGTCCGGTGCTCAAAAAGGGGCGACTGGCCGTCCGGTTTCCTTATTGGTGGAATATCTGCGCCGTCAAAAGGCCTGAGACAGAGTGCAGCGCGAGGGAGGCTGACCGCCTCCCTGCGTTGTCCGCATTGTAAAGCCGGCAGAAACCGGTTCCTGGTTTCCTCGCGAGTGTCCTATAATTCAGCCTTCGCGCACTACACACTCACTCACATACCTCCAAGATAGTTGCAAGCACTTATGGAAAAGACCTACCAGCCACAGCAGATTGAAAGTCATTGGTACAAAACCTGGGAAGACAACGGCTGCTTCACACCGCAGGGCGACAATGGCGCCTACTCGATTGTGATTCCTCCGCCCAATGTCACCGGTCGACTTCATATGGGGCATGGCCTCCAGAATGCGATCATGGACGCCCTCATCCGCTATCACCGCATGCTCGGCCAGAAAACTCTCTGGCAGGTTGGCACCGACCATGCCGGTATTGCCACTCAAATGGTAGTAGAGCGCCAACTGGAGAAAGCAGGCACCAACCGCAAGGCGCTGGGACGCGAGAAATTCGTCGCCAAAGTCTGGGAGTGGAAGCAGGAGTCCGGTGACATAATCACCCAGCAGATTCGTCGTCTGGGCTCTTCGATTGACTGGTCGCGTGAACGCTTCACCATGGATGAAGGCCTCTCGGCCACCGTGGAAAAAGTGTTTATTCAGCTCTATGACGAAGGTCTGATCTATCGAGGCAACCGCCTCGTGAACTGGGATCCCAGGCTGCATACTGCCGTGTCCGATCTAGAAGTTATTGCTGACGAGGAAGATGGCTTTTTCTGGTATTTCAACTACCCGCTGGCAGACGGCACCCTTACTGCCTCGGGTGACACCTTCATCACGATCGCAACCACCAGGCCGGAAACCCTGCTGGGTGATACGGCGGTTGCCGTTAACCCTGAGGATGAACGCTTTAAATCCCTGATCGGCAAATGGATTGACCTGCCCCTGTGTAATCGCCGCATTCAGATTATTGCTGATGACTATGTTGATCCTGAGTTTGGAACCGGCTGCGTAAAGATCACCCCGGCACACGATTTCAACGACTACGAAATTGGCAAGCGTCACAACCTGGAGATGATCAACATCTTCACGATTGATGCGGCCATCAATGAAAATGCTCCAGCGGCCTTTCGTGGCATGGATCGCTTTGATGCCCGTAAAAAGGTGATTGCTGATATCGATGCGGCTGGTCTGCTGGCGAAAGTAGAAAACCATAAATTAAAAGTACCACGTGGCGACCGCACCGGCGTGGTGATAGAACCCTACCTGACTAATCAATGGTATGTGGCAGTAAAATCGCTGGCCGAACCCGCGATAAAAGCCGTTGAGAATGGTGACATCGAATTTGTTCCAAAAAACTGGGAGAACACCTATTTCGCGTGGATGCGCGATATTCAGGACTGGTGTATCAGCAGACAGCTATGGTGGGGACATCGTATCCCCGCCTGGTATGACGCTGAAGGAAACCTCTATGTTGGCCACAGTGAAGCCGCAGTGCGCGAAAAGTACCAGCTTGCTGATGAACTCATCTTAAATCAGGATGAAGATGTACTGGATACGTGGTTCTCCTCAGCGCTGTGGACTTTTTCCACGCTGGGCTGGCCGGATGATCCTGAAACTTTAAAAACCTTCCACCCAACCAATGTGCTGGTTACCGGCTTCGATATTATTTTCTTCTGGGTCGCCAGAATGATCATGATGACCTTGAAGTTCACTGGTGAAATTCCCTTCAAACAGGTTTATATCCACGGCCTGGTACGTGATGAAAACGGCCAGAAGATGTCAAAGTCCAAAGGTAATATTCTTGACCCCATTGACCTGATTGACGGCATTGGGCTGGAGGATCTGGTACGCAAGCGCACCGAGGGTCTGATGCAGCCTCAGCTTGAAAAGAAGATTGAAAAAATTACCCGTGACTCCTTCCCCGATGGCATCACCGGCTATGGTACCGATGCACTGCGCTATACCTTTTATTCACTGGCCTCAACCGGACGTGATATTAAATTTGATATCAGCCGCATGGAAGGTTTCCGTAACTTCTGCAACAAAATCTGGAACGCATCCCGCTATGTGATGATGAATACCGAAGAGAAAGGCGTCAGCTTCAGCACCGAGCAGCAACAGACAATGCTGGCGCATGATGATTTCAGTCTTGCTGACCGCTGGATTCTCTCGCGTCTTCAAAACACCATAACGCTGGTGCATGAGCATATGGCCAGCTACCGTTTCGACCTGTTGTCGCAGGTGATTTACGATTTCATCTGGAATGAATACTGTGACTGGTATGTTGAACTGTCCAAGCCCGTGCTGTGGGATGCCGAAGCGCAACCGGAGAAGGCTCAGACCACGCGCCTGACTCTGCTGAGCGTGCTGGAACAAAGCCTGCGCCTGACGCACCCCTTGATGCCCTATATTACGGAGGAGATCTGGCAAAAGGTGGCTCCTCTGCTTGCTAACAAAGGCCAATCTATCATGCTGCAGGCTTATCCGCAGGCTCAGGCAGCGCTTATCGATCCGGTTGCCGAAGCCGATATAGAATGGGTAAAAGGCGTGATCGAAGGCATCCGTAATATTCGCGGCGAAATGGATATAGCACCGGGTCGCACATTCCCGGTATATCTGCGTAAAGGCGCTGATAAAGATGCCAGCGAGGATCAACGACGCCTGCAGGAGAACTATGCCTACCTGCTGAAACTGGCGAAATTGTCGTCGGTCAGTTGGCTGTCCGATTCACAGGAGGCTCCGGTCTGCGCGACGCAATTGTACAAAGACATGGAAATTCTGGTGCCATTGGCTGACCTCATCGATAAGCAGGCGGAGATAAGCCGCCTGGAAAAAGAGATTGCCCGGCTCGATAAAGGTTTACGGGCGATTGTCGGAAAATTGAGCAATGCACGCTTTGTAGATAATGCCCCTGCAGACATAGTAGCAACGGAACGGGAACGACAGACTGCTGCCGAAAGTGCTATTGCAGCGCTGCAGGAGAAGCTGGAGAAAATCCAGGCACTGAAATAATTTTTGTACCCATACAAGCGCGGATGCGGACTGGCCTTATTCGGGCACCAATGGATTTTTGTCAGAAAGGCGAGCCCGCGCTCAGAGATTCAAACGATGAAAAAAGCTCTGTTTATCATAGTGATTCTGCTTGGCTCCGGGTTTGGGATTATCGGACTCCTCGGACTTTCACCGGCCTATATAATCAGCGCTCCTGGCGTGGCCAGCGGCATGGGCGCGAAAATTCTCTGCAGTGCCCGCTATGTCAGTGGCTTTTCAGAACAACAGGCCTTCGATGATCTACTGCAGTATTCACCGGTGCTTGAGTATCTTTCTATCGAATACAGTCCGGCTGAGCAGTCCGTTACTACATCATTGTTTGGTTTGAGTTCAGCAACCGCAATTTATCTACCAGGCATCGGCTGCGCTAATCGATATCCTGGCTTTGATCAACGCAGCACGCTGCAGACACGTGCACTGCCGGTATTCAGCAGTCAATGGCCACATGGCAATCGTGTGGAAACTATCAACGCACAAATGCAGCAACTGATTGAGCAATTGCTGGAACAGGATAACAGGGAAGGTTTGAACACCCGCGCTTTGCTGGTTGCACACAAGGGTCAGCTAGTTGCTGAAGCCTATGGTCAGAATGCTGGCCCGGAAACCCCCTTGCTGGGCTGGTCCATGGCCAAGAGTCTGACTTCGGTGATGATCGGCAATCTGGAACTTCGCGGCCTGCTCGATGCGCAGGACGCGCCTGGGTTTCCTGAGTGGGCCAATGATGATCGCTCGGCTATCCGCATTAATCATCTGCTGACCATGACTGACGGTCTGGAATTTTCTGAGCAATACGATCCTGGTGATGATGCGACAGCCATGCTCTTTACGGAACCTTCAGCGTCAGCTTATGTCCTTGAAAAGCCCCAGACACATGAAAGCGGCAGTTATTTTAACTACAGTTCTGGAACCGCCAATTTATTAAGCAGACTGTATTTCGAGCGCAGTGGCGGAACAGCGCAAAGTAACTATGATGATTTCATCAACCACATCGCAGTGCCGCTAAGCTTTCAGCACAGTATTTTTGAAACCGATGCCTCCGGGGTTTTTGTCGGCAGCTCTTATCTGTATGCATCAGCACGGGACTGGGCAAGGCTTGGGCAGATGATGCTCAACGAAGGCGTGCTCAACGGTCAGCGTATTGTCAGTGCAGATTGGGTGGCACGCTCAACCCGGCCAAACACTTCACAAAACGAAACGGCTTATGGTTTTCAATGGTGGCTTAACCGCGGTGACGAACAACTGCGCTGGCCGGATCTGCCCGAAGAAAGTTATGCAGCACAGGGCAACCGGCAACAGAATATGATGATAATTCCATCAGCTGATCTGGTTATTGTGCGGCTGGGATGGACCTCAGGGGGCTATCCGCTGAATGAGCGCTTTGCACGGATTGTTGCGGCTGCGGCCGAGTGAGTTGTGCAAAGCTTTACGCCGGTCCCTCAGGTAACCCAGACAAATCCATCTTTCGATAGATGCTTCTCGCCGTTCCAGCGATATGCACAGAGTTTACCCATTTCCCTGACATCCAGACCACGCGCGGCAATACTGTAATCCAGACAGGCAATATGATCATTTAAAGGTGCCGGGTCTCCCGTTCGCCAGTAGTGCCCCACGAACAAAGGTTTATCACCCGCGTAGCCAGGCAATACATTTTCCGGCACCGGATCGTGCGGCAGAGATTCGATATCCGCAGGTGACAAATCGGCAAGGTCACGGTAGGTAATATCTTTGAGCTGCCACCACTTCAGGCGCACATCACGACGCTTGATGCCCTGTCGGTCAATATATTCAAGTCCATTCGGCAGACGTACTTCAAGGCCTTTGAGCAGAATTTCCAACGCTTCACACGGCTCGGTTCCCTGCGTGCACAGTGCTGGCCATGCCTGATCCAGAATGCGCTGGTGCGGATCGGTGTAGCTGGCGATTATTTCCAGCGAGCGCGGGTGCCAACAGGCATGCACTACGCGAAATCCGGGCAGATCCAGATACACAGGCAACGTCTTAAACCAGGCAATCATCTGCTGATGCAAGACGGAGTGTTCAACTACCTGAGCGAGAAACTCTCGATGCTGGGCGCGATTTTTGGCGCTGTGCACACGCATTGGTGCAGTTGGCCGCTCAGGAAAGTGCGTTGCCCAGGCGACCGCATTGAATTCATGATTTCCCATCACGGCCAGCGCTTTACCATGCTCTACCATGGTCCTGGCAATTCTTACGGTTTCGACCTGCTCGGGACCGCGATCAATAAAGTCTCCCAGAAAGACCACCTGCCTGGAGGGATGCTGCCAGATGCCATCGAACTGCTGGTAATCCAGCTTCACAAGCAGGTCTTGCAGGGGTGCCGCGTATCCGTGAATGTCTCCAATCAGATCGTACATGGCTTTTCCTCTCTCGAATGACACAGATCGTCAGTCGAACGACACAGGTCTGCGTGCGCCGTCAGATGGCTTCATTGCAGACTGCAGTATAGCAGCCAAAGACAGCGCTTGAATCCGGAGCCCTGTTTGTTCAATAATCAATCATTGTTTTTAGGGAGCCTGTTTTATCAGGCCTGCTTCGGGAGAGTCAAAAAAATGAAATTCACTAAATCGACTATTGCTGCAGGTGTTCTGCTGGCGATGGCACTCAGCCACGCAATCGCGCAGGACGCACAAGTACCACGAACCGCAAGCGGCAAGCCTGATTTGCAGGGCGTCTGGAGCAACCAGACCTTAACTCCGCTTACCCGCAATCGCGAATTTGGTGAAACCCGGGCCCTAAGCGCTGAACAGGCAAGCCGTCTGGAAGCCGGTCATCAGGAGTTTCTAGCGGCTGAATTTGCCGACAGCGACCCTGATCGTGCCCCAGGCACAGGGGCTCAGGCTGGTGATGACGGTAACACGGAGGATGGTTACAACGAATTCTGGAAGGAAGTAGGCACCCAGGTCCAACTCATCAACGGCGAGTATCGTTCATCGATCATCATTGATCCGCCCAATGGTCAAATACCTTATGCCGGTGATCCGCGCGCCAGATTCAACCGCGATCCGAATGCCCCAGCGCCCTATGATGGACCTGAAGGCCGACCTCTGGCTGAACGATGCCTGCTCTCCTTCGGTAATCATTCAGGCCCACCCATGCTGCCAGTTATGTATAACAACAACTATCAGTTCGTGCAGACTGATGATTATGTAATGATCCTGGCGGAAATGGTGCACGATGCTAGAATTATCCGCATTGACGATGAACCTGTGCCTGATATGCAGAAATGGATGGGGGATTCAGTAGGACGCTGGGACGGCGATACACTGGTCGTCGAAACGCAGGGGTTCCATCCTCAGCAGCGCGTATTTGGTTCCACCGCCGGATTAAAAGTGACCGAGCGATTCAGTCGCGTCTCCAATGCAGAAATTCTCTATGCCTTTACTGTTGAAGACCCCGCTACCTTCACCACGCCGTGGACTGGCGAATTGATGTTCAATGCCAAACCCAGTGATGAAAAAATTTACGAATATGCCTGCCATGAAGGCAACTACGCATTGTCCGGCATACTCGCCGGTGCGCGTGAGGCCGAACGCCAGGCGGCAGAAGCACAGTAAGCAAACCGCGCTGCCGATTCGTTACCCTCGGCAGCCTGATTAAACGCGCTTTTACTCAGCAGCCAGCCACGGCCCACTGCTGATTTTTCGGAAGCCCTCAACCGTGGGGTTATACAGATAGACCCAGGCCGAACCATAACGCGTCGATAACAATTTACGATTGTATAGCCCTTTCTCCGGTGCATTTTCGAAGTAACCTTCAAGCTGATCCAGTAGCTCAAACTGTTCGGCATTCACCGCAAATACTTCGACGTCAATCCCCTGTGAAGGCTCTTCCCTTGCTCCGGGATACGGACCCAGATCATAGAGTGTAATGGCATGGAGTTTATCAACGCCCAGAAATTGCGCACACTCCAACAAAAAATAATTATTGAATCCTCGCTTCAAGGTTCCATATACAGCTACTGTTACATGCATGAGTCTGGCTTTCCCTCTCATAAATCTGCACAACACAAGGTGCACAATATCATATCGAACAGCAAAAACGACTCATGCTGTCGCCGACGCTGCCTTGTGCTATAGCAAATATTTTTGGGTGATGCTATCTTCCAGGCTATAAAAAACCTCATATAAATCAGACGAATGAAATTCAGGAGAATCTGGTATGACTGCAAAATTGCAGCCTCTGCTGAACGCGTTCAGCCTGATTACACTGCTCATTACCTCGAGCCTGGCTGCATCAGCGGACGCTCAGAACATACCTCGCACAGCCGACGGTAAACCCGACTTCAACGGTATCTGGCAGACCATCGGCAGCGCTCACTACGATATCGAGCCCCATGCTGCACGAGCAGCCCCCCTGTTTCAACTGGGTGCCTTTGGCGCGATACCGGCCGGTTTGGGTGTGGTTGAAGGTGGCAGCATTCCCTACCATCCAGCCGCATTGGCGAAAAAACAGGATAAGCAGCAAAACTGGCTGGCCGAGGACCCGGTCGTTAAATGTTATATGCCTGGGGTTCCGCGTGCTAATTACATGCCCTTCCCCTTCCAGATTGTGCAATCGCCTGAACACATTGCGATGTCCTATGAGTTCGCCAGCGCGATGCGCATCGTTTATATGAACCGCCCTGACTTTAAAGCGCCGGTGCCCAGCTGGATGGGACACTCACTGGGCAGCTGGGAAGGCGACACCCTGGTGATTGAAGTGACCGAGCAGATGCCGGACAGCTGGTTTGATCACGCCGGCAATCACCACAGTGCAGCATTGCGTGTGGTAGAGCGTTATACCCACCTTAGTGCGGACGCGATCATGTATGAAGCGACCATCGAAGATCCAGAAGTATTCAGCCGCCCCTGGAAGTTAAGTATGCCACTGTACCGACGCTTGGAACCGAGGATGCAATTACTGGAATTCAAATGCGTCGAGTTCACAGAAGAGTTGATCTATGGTCATTTGAGCAAAGGCGCTGATATAGCTGAATAGCCAGCAATCTGGAGAAAAAATATGAGCATATACAGAACAGGCATTCATCAATTTCCCATACTGAGAGTGGCTCTTGTTATCAGCGCTCTGATATCCGGCACAGCATACAGTCAGCAGGACTGGGTACTGCCGCGCACGATAGATGGTCATCCGGACTTCCAGGGAGTCTGGGCCAATAACAGTGTGACGCCTCTACAAAGGCCGGAAGTTTTCGCCGACCGAGAGCAACTGTCTGCCGAGGAATTTGAACAGTTACGTGTCAAAGCTGAGCAAATAGCCAGTGATGATGGCGATGCCTTGTTCGGCGATGGTTTCTTCAATGCGGTATTGTCCGGAGAGGTGCAATCTTACGACCCGGCAACCGGCAACTACGACTCCAGCTGGATGGTGGAACGGCAGCTGGAAAACCGCACCTCATTGATCGTTGATCCGCCTGATGCTCGGCTGCCCGCGATGACCGAACAGGCCAGCACCAGGCTCATGGCAAGAATGAGCGAGCGCCGCGAACGCCCGGCTGACTCCTATCTGGACCGCCCTCTGCAGGAGCGTTGCATCACCTATGGCATGCCTTATCTGCTGGCTGGCTATAACAGCTATTATCAGATTGTACAAAGCAAGGACACCGTCGCCATTATTCAGGAAATGATTCACGATGTGAGGGTTATTCCGCTGGATAAGGATGCTCATATCGACGACAAAATCCGGCTCTGGCATGGAGACTCACGTGGTTATTGGGAAGGCGATACGTTGGTGATTGAAACCCGTAATTTCTCTGCGGAAAGTGATTTTCGAGGCGCTGCTGAAAACCGGATTTTCACCGAACGCTACACCCGCACCGGACCAGACATTCTGCGTTATGAATTTACTGTCGAAGATCCGACTACCTGGGTAAGTCCATGGACCGCCGTGCTGAACTACACCCGCAGCGAAGATCCGATTTACGAATATGCCTGTCACGAAGGCAATTATGCGCTGGAAGGAATTTTGTCGGGCGCGCGTACTGAGGAGCGTGATCGCGCCGGTTTGTAACCGCTAAACGACGCGCAGTTCTTTCGGCATACTGAACACGACATTTTCCTCAACACCATCAAGTTCCTGAGGTTCCTGCCCGCAGATTTCCTGCAGCCGATTAATAACCTGCCGTACCAGTACTTCCGGCGCTGAAGCTCCAGCAGTAACACCAAATCTTGATTTACCCTCGAACCAGTGCCGCTGCAAATCATCGACGCTGTCGATCAAATAGGACTCACAGCCCATGCGCTCGGCAAGTTCTTTCAAACGATTGGAATTGGAGCTGTTTGGAGAACCGACTACCAGCAATAATTCACATTCCAACGCCAATTGTTTAACTGCATCCTGGCGGTTCTGAGTGGCATAGCAGATGTCTTTTTTACGGGGTCCTTCAATCTGAGGAAAGCGGCTGCGCAGCGCATCAATCACTTTCGCAGTATCGTCCATTGAAAGCGTGGTCTGGGTAACGTAGGAGAGTTTCTGCGGATTATTTACCTGCAACTCCGCCACGTCCTGAGTCGATTCAACCAGATAAATTCTGCCACCCGCACTGGTGCTGTACTGCCCCATAGTGCCTTCCACTTCAGGGTGATGGGCATGACCGATCAACACACATTCACGGCCTGCTGCGCTGAAGTTAACAACTTCCATATGCACTTTGGTCACCAGTGGACAGGTCGCATCAAATACTGTGAACCCTTTATCTTCCGCTTCGGATTTAACCGACTGGGAAACACCATGAGCGCTGAATATCACGATAGAAGAACGTTCCCGCTCATCGATCAGCGGAATATCACTCAGCTCATCTACAAACACAGCGCCACGTTCACGTAGCTGGTTTACTACGAATTTGTTGTGCACAACTTCATGACGCACATAAATCGGCGCACCAAAAATGTCCAGAGCCCGGTTCACGATATCGATGGCGCGGTCCACGCCGGCACAAAAGCCACGGGGATTAGCCAGTTTTATCTGTGCACCCGGAGCACTAATGTCCGAAAATATTTTAACTGGGGATTCCTGCACAACCTGACTCATTATTGGATCACCAAAGTTTGCACACCAGCAGGGAGCACCGAAAGTATATCGGCGGCAAAAAATATATCACGACCTGCCAGCGGATGATTAAAATCCACTACCAGCGAAGTCTCATCAATATGCTGCACAACACCAGGGATTTCATGGCCACCGCCATCGGCAAAAGAAAGTACAGTACCAGGCTCTACCGGTTCAACGCTGCTGTTCAGCATGGCGGTAAACTTATGGCGCGGCAAAGTCTGCACATTGCCAGGATTGACCGCACCAAATGCCTCTTCAGGAGCTAGCAGCACGCGCACCTTGGCACCTGATTGCAGGCCAGCCAGCGCCTGTTCAAATCCAGGCAGTAAGCTGCCATCGCCAACCACAAAACTGGCCGCTTTTTTATCATAATTGGAATCAATTACGGACCCGTCAGCCAATGCCAGTGAAAAGTGCAAGGTCACTCTGGCACCCGGCTCCACTTCGGCTGGCGTGCTGTCATTCGCTGCCAGCCTGTCAGGTTCAAACTCAGTCATAAGAACACGCTCAATCATAATAGTTTTCAAATTCCCTGGTTAATCGCCTGGTTACTGGAATCAGGCGAAAAGACGTATTTCCCCTGCTCCAGTGATGTTTTCCACACAGCGCCCACACAGTTCAGGATGCTCTTCATTCTGTCCAACATCATCGCGATGGTGCCAGCAGCGAACACACTTCGCATGTGCTGAAGAGCGAATCAATAGTCTGAGACCGGCTGATTCTGTATTTACTGCCAGCGCATCAGCTTGTTCCAATGGCGCGGTCGCCGCCTGGGATACCATCAGTGCAAAGCGCAGTTCTGCTCCCAGCCTGTCTAATAAGACCCGCAATTCCGCATCACAATACAAGATAACTTCCGCACTCAGTGCAGCACCGATCAACTTCTGAGCGCGCTGATTCTCCAACTCTTTATTCACGGCAGTTTTTACTGCCATGACCTTGCGCCAGAATGCGTCGTTAAACTCAGAGACTTCCGGCAGTGTCGGCAAGCCTTCATCAAAACGGGCAAGAAAAACCGAGTCCGCACGTTTACCTGGAATATGTTGCCAGATCTCATCTGCGGTAAAACTGAGTATCGGCGCCACCAGCTTACTGAGTATCTCAACGATATAGTACAAAGCCGTCTGTGTTGAATGCCGTGGCAAACTGTCTGCACGGGTGGTGTACTGTCGGTCCTTGATCACATCCAGATAAAAACTGCCCAGCTCAATCACGCAGAAGTTATGCACTTTCTGATATACGTTCAGAAACTGATAATTGTCATAATCTTTCTGCACCTGTTGCTGTAACTGCTGCGCCTGACGGGTAATCCAGTAGTCAAGCGCCAGCATCTGCTGTGGCTCAACCGCATCCACAACCGGGTCAAAACCTTCAAGATTGGCGAGCATAAAGCGGGCGGTATTACGGATGCGCCGATAAGAATCAGCCACGCGCTTGAAAATTTCGCCAGAAACAGTCATCTCGCCGCGGTAATCCGTGGCTGCAACCCACAGGCGCAGAATATCCGCACCGTATTCATTAAACACTTCCTGCGGGGAGATGGTATTGCCAATGGACTTGGACATCTTGCGTCCTTGTGCATCCACGGTAAATCCGTGTGTAAGCACTTGTCGGTACGGCGCCGTACCGTTCATGGCGATGGCGGTCTTCAACGAGGACTGGAACCAGCCACGGTGCTGATCAGAGCCTTCCAGATAAATATCAGCAGGATAAGCGAGCTCTTTCCGCTGCTGCAGTACTGAGTAGTGGGTGACGCCTGAGTCGAACCAGACATCAAGCGTATCGGTTACCTTGTCATAAAATGCAGCCTCATCGCCCAGCAGATCTTCAGCACTCATTTCAAACCAGGCATCAATGCCGCTTTTCTCGATGCGCTGAGCGACCTGCTCAATCAGCTCAGCAGTACGTGGATGCAACTGTTGGGTTTCTTTATTAACAAACAGGGTTATTGGCACGCCCCAAGTGCGCTGGCGGGATACACACCAGTCCGGACTTCCTCTGAGCATCAACTCAATACGTGCCTGACCCCACTCCGGGATCCACTGGACGCCGGCCACCGCTTTGAGCGCTGAACCAAGCAGGTCTTTCTCAGTCATGCTGATAAACCACTGCGGCGTGGCACGGTAAATCAATGGGGTTTTAGTTCGCCAGCAGTGTGCATAGCTGTGCACGATTTTTTCGACGGCTACCAGTGCATGGCGCGCCTGCAACCGGGCAATGACTTTCTCATCCACCTTGTAAACATGCTCGCCGGCAAACTCCCCGGCAGCCGAGCTGAAGATACCGTCCTGATCCACCAGATTCAGCGTTCCCAGTCCGTATTCCCGGCCAACATTAAAGTCATCGACGCCGTGGTCAGGAGCCGTATGCACAGCACCGGTACCAGCTTCCAGAGTGACATGATCGCCGAGAATGATCGGCACCTGACGCGCGATAAAGGGATGCTGTAACTGCATATGTTCAAGCGCCTGGCCTTTAACAGTCGCCAGCACCTTAACCTTGTCGATACCGTAGCGCAGCAGCACAGATTCCTGCAGGCCTGCAGCCACGACCAGCAGTTCGCGACCCACGCCATTAGCACCGGTAATCTCGCCATCCAGCAACACGTAATCCAGTTCCGCATGCAGTGAGACGGCCTGGTTGGCAGGAAGAGTCCAGGGCGTGGTGGTCCAGATCAGGACTGACAGAGGCAACTCAGTCAGATCCACAGCGCTGATTGCAAAGGCCTGTAAAAAAGCTGCCTTGTCCACTACGGGAAAGCGCACATCAATTGCGAACGAAGTCTTGTCCTGGTATTCAACTTCAGCCTCGGCCAAGGCTGAAGCACCCACAACACTCCAATAGACCGGTTTGAAACCTTTAACCAGATGACCATTGGCAGCGATACGACCAAGCGCACGCACTGTATTGGCCTCAGTGACAAAATCCATAGTCAGATAAGGATTATCCCATTCACCAAATACCCCCAGGCGAATGAAATCCTTTTTCTGATTCTCAACCTGCTTTGCAGCATAGACTCGACAGGCTTTACGAAACTCAGCATGACTGACTTTCTTGCCGGCCTTGCCCAGTTTTTTTTCCACATTGTGTTCAATCGGCAGACCATGACAATCCCAGCCAGGCACATAAGGGGAATCAAAACCGGCCAGTGTTTTGGCTTTTACAATAATATCTTTCAGGGTTTTATTTACCGCATGCCCCAGGTGCAAATCACCGTTCGCATAGGGAGGACCGTCATGCAGAATGAATTTAGGATTACCCAGGTTCTGAGCACGAATCCTGCCGTACAGGTCCATGCTCTGCCACTGCGCCAGCATTGTCGGTTCGCGATGTGCCAGGTTGGCTTTCATCGGAAAGTCGGTATTTGGCAGATTCAGGGTGGTCTTGTAATCAGTCATTGCATTGGCTCTTTGGTTCTGAAAATGTATCGAAAAATTCTCTGGTTTGCAGCACATCGATGGCGATCTGCGCTTTCAGTTCAGTCAGTGAATCAAATTTTAATTCGTCCCGGATTTTCTTTCGGAAAATAACAGTGATACCTGCTCCGTAAATATCAGCGCTGAAATCCAGCAGGTGCACTTCGAGTATAGCCTTCTTTTCATCGGACACAGTAGGTCGATATCCAATATTAGCGGCACCATGCAGGCATAGCTGCGGTTGCGCAGCCTGCTGATCGCTGGCCTGAATGATAACGTCACAGGCAAACACACCGTGCAAGGGTATATTGCAGCGATTCAGCCCTACATTGCAGGTTGGAAAGCCCAGGCGGCGACCAAACTGCTGGCCTTTAACAACCGAACCGGAAATCTCATAAGGGCGGCCCAGCAATTTCTCAACCAGATCAAATCTGCTATCGGCCAGCTGCTGTCGAACATAAGTGCTGCTCACCCGCACGCCATTGTGTTCGCAACTTTCCGTTTTTATTACTGCGAAGTTATATCTGCGGCCGAGTTCCTGCAGCAGCGTAAAATCACCCTGGCGCTGATTACCAAAGCGGAAATCACTGCCGATAATCAGTGCTGAAATTCCCAATCCCTTCACCAGGATTTTTTCAACATACTCTTGTGCTGTCAGTCGGCACAATGTTTCGTCAAAACGTAACTTGAAGGAGTAGTCCACGCCTTGATCGGCGATGAGTTGCAATTTTTCATCAAACTCACTTAATCTGGCCGGACAATCCTGCGGGTTGCGGGCAAAAAATTCTTCCGGGTGCGGTTCAATCACAATCGCCATTGAGGGCACCTGCAACTCCATCGCCTGTTGCTTCAGTTGTTGAAGGATCAACTGATGTCCAAGATGAACACCGTCAAATTTTCCGATCGTGGCAACGCAATGACGATGCTGCTGCGCAAAACCCCCAATGGTCTCAATTACTTTCATTGTGCACGTTCATCAATGGCTGCATTGCTTAAATACTATGGATTGGCACTCAGTGCGGCGATAACATTGTGCGGCAGATAACACCGCAGCAGAAAAGCACAGGATTATAACCTGTTCGGGATGCCGCTTATAGCCGTCAAATGAATTTCATACACCGCGCGCACTCCAACACCTGAATGTTGTGTCGGTCGTAAGATCCCGGAGAATTCCCTTAATACAATTCTTTACAAATCACCCCCAAAACCAGTACAAATGGCACGCCTGACCAAAGATACACTGTCGCACATGACACAAAGAGCCTTCATGAGTGAACCATTGAGCCTGTTCCGCCTCTCTTATCCCTCCCGCAACTTGCCAGTGTGGCTTGGCAGCCTGCTGTTGCTGTGCATCCTGGCACCAGCCGCTGCTCAAGAGTCGACCGTAGCCCAGCAAAGCCCCTGGAGAGTGGGCATAGCCTTGGGTGCTGGCAGCCGCGACAATCCTTTCGTCGCCTCTGACGACATGAAGCTGAACGCCATCCTCGACCTGTCCTGGTACGGCGAGCGCTGGTTCGTCGACAATGGCGACATAGGGCTCATGCTCAAAGAGACGTCGCAGCTCTCCGTGAACGCCCTGCTCACCTTCAATAACGAACGCAACTACTTTAGTTACCTTAATGACGGAAGCTCCGGACTGGATATTTCCACCCTCAGACTGATCGCCGCCGATCAGGAGTACATGCTCCCCGGGATTGCGGGCGGTGACGCCCCAAATATCAACACGCTTACCGCAGAGCAACTGGAAGAGGCCCTCTTCGAGAACGTGGACAGTGAGCTGCCAAAACGAAAGTTCTCGATCAACTCAGGCGTGGAACTGCTGTACCTCAGCAGTTGGGGGGATCTGCATGCGCAGGTCCTGACCGACGTCAGTGGCAGACATGATGGGCAGTCCGTTTGGCTCTCTTACGCCTGGCCCTGGGTCACCCGGACCAGCGAGTTCAGCCTCACTTTTGGGCTGGAATGGAAGAGCGGCGGTCTGGTGGACTACTACTACGGCGTGCGCCCCGATGAGCGCATTGAGGGTCGTCCGGCCTATGAAGGGACATCCGGTACCAACGGGGTGATCCGTTTCTCCGCTAGCCGTGCACTGACTGCGCGATGGCGGCTGGTCGGTGTACTGGAAAGGGAATATCTGAGCAGCGCCATCCGGCGCAGCCCAATTATCGAGCGAGACAACGTGGATACAGCATTTATTGGCCTTCAGTACCGATTCAAATAATCCTGCATGAGTATGTGGAAACCATTCACGACGAGCAGGGTGAGACATGACATGGCGTCCGACGCGGTGGGGTTTCCCGTCGCCTTCTCAATACTGTGGGTCATTGCCTTATTGGTTTATAGTCCGTCGCAGGCACTTGCTGTCAGTGAAGATGCCGTTACGCTGCGGGTACTGCCGAAACTCTGCGTTAAGCCGATGGGGGATCGAATGTGTGCAATGCAAATGACTATGACATGGATAGCTGTTCTCGAGATGGATGTGTGCCTGAAATTTAAGGAAGATGCTGAGCTCCTGCATTGCTGGCAGGCACAGCGGCAGGGCGAATTTTCGATTGCGGTAGAACGTGAGGGGAATATCACCGTGCAATTGTTGAATCATCAGTCCCGTGAAGTGTTGATAGAATTGCAGATAAACGTTATTGAGCGGGACCTGCGGGATACCCGCCGGCGCCGCCGCCACGTCTGGAGCATTCTGTAAATGGGCCGACACCAGAAGAATGCGGGTGATCCGTTGACAAGCGCTGCCCCTGTGCGGTTGCTGTTAATAGAAGATGATGTGCGCCTGGCGAGCTTGGTGCGCGATTACCTGATGCATGAACACTTCGACGTGACTGTCGAGCATCGCGGCGATACCGCGGTGGCTAATTTCGATGCAAGCACCGTCAATATCGTTATCCTGGACCTGATGCTGCCTGGCATGAACGGTCTGCAGGTATGCGCTCACTTGCGCAAAACCTGGTCGGGACCGATCCTGATCCTCACCGCAAAGAGCAGCGACATTGATCACGTCATGGGCCTGGAGCTTGGTGCAGATGACTTCATCACCAAGCCCATCGAACCGCCAGTGCTGCTTGCCCGCCTGCGGGCCTTGCTGCGGCGTACGCAGACTGCGCAGAACCCCGCCACAGGTGATGTACTCATTTTTGGCTCGCTGCAGCTGAACCTGCAATCACACCAGGTGCAGTTGACTGGAAAGGAGGTCGACCTCACCACCCAGGAATTCGAGCTGCTGAGCTACCTTGCAGGTCATGCCAACACCGTCCTGAGCCGGGATATGATCTACAATAACATCCGCGGTATTGAATATGATGGCGTGGACCGTACGGTGGATGTACGCATCTCTCGTCTGCGGAAGAAACTGAACGACAATCCGGAACATCCCTTCAGAATCCGCACGATCTGGGGCAAGGGCTACCTTTTTGTTGCGGATGCGTGGGATTAACCGTCGATGATCAACCGCTCCTCGCTGGCATTTGTCCGTTCCTATGTCGTCGTCGCGGCAGGCATCCTCATCATCGCGCTGGCGCTGGACAGCCTGCTGGTCTGGATGCTGCCGGCCGATGAGCAGCTCAACGAAAACCGGTACGCCAGCCACATGGCAATGCTCGAGTTACTCTTGTTTGAAACAGATGCAGATGTTTCCCTGCGTTTCAACACACTGAAACCGCAATTGGAAATCGTGCTCGGATTTCCGGTGACATTATATGAATTGGCGGACGTCCGCGATCAGCAAGTGTTCCTAGATGAGCTGAATGATGGCGGTATAAAAACATTCCGCGATGCACAAGGCCGCGAGCTGCTGTATCAATTGCTTCCCGCGACGGGCTACATCATCGCCCTTGGCCCCCTGGCCGATGAACCACGCTCTGCCGATTTCTTGGAAACATCCATTATCATCAGCTACTACCTGCTGGTGGCTCTGTTCCTGTTTCTCTGGATACGACCCTTCTATCGGGACCTGATGACCCTCCGCGCCGCCGCGAGCCAGTTCGGGCGCGACGATTTCGACACGCGCGTGTCGGTATCCGAAAAATCGAGCATTTTGCCAGTCGCCCAATCCTTCAACAGGATGGCGGAACGCATCAAGTATCTGGTCACGGCGCATCGGGATCTGACCAATGCCGTCGCTCACGAGCTGCGTACTCCCCTTGCCCGCTTCAAATTCAGTCTACAAATGATTCCTGACATTCACGATGAATCTCGCCAGACTACCCACCTGGATGCGATGAAGTTGGATGTTCAGGAGCTGGAGACACTGATCGACGAGATGCTTTCCTACGCCAGGCTCAGCGAGGACAATCTTCAGTTGGCATTTGAGACGGTACCTGTTGCGCAATGGTTGGAACGTCAGTTGCTCCAGTACACGGATTCAGATATTTCAGTGCGGTTGCAACTGGATGCGGAAATTATGTCGAGTGAGGTCCATTTCAATGCCGATCTGATGGCGCGTGCCCTTCACAACGTCCTGCGCAATTGCCTACGCTATGCGAAGACCGAGGTGCAGGTAACATTCTCGTTGGAGGGCAGGATGGTGCTTATCAGGATCAGCGATGATGGTCCCGGTGTTCCGGAGTCCTTTCACCAGACCATCTTCGAGCCATTCGCAAGACTGGATACCAGCCGCGACCGGCAGTCGGGTGGATATGGCCTTGGGCTGGCCATTGCGCGCCGCATCCTGCAACGTCATGGCGGAGATATTTCCGTTAAAAATCGACAAGTGTCGGGTGCCTGTTTCGTACTTCACTGGCCGTACAATTAGTCACACTTTTCATACAAGTCTCAAATAGCTCACACCTCGGTCACCGGTCACAATACAAACAGTTTCCAACAGTGGGTTGTGGAACAAGAGCTCAAATGAAGGAAAGGAGTGAATGGTATGAAGAACTGGATGATTGGTCTTCTTGCGGGTCTGGTCCAGACTGCAGCACAGGCAGCGGATTCTGTGCTGTATCTGGATAACGTTCTGACAGTCAACGACGCGATTGTAATGGAAGGAGAGGCGCCCCGCTACTATCGGGATGTGCAGCTTGAAATCACAGCCACTGGCGATTTCAGGGTGATTAATGCCGTCGAGAAGACGCTGGCTTACATTGACGAACTGACCGTTGGTGTTTCCCTCACAGACCCTGTTACGGTAGAGCTGAACGTGGTGGGCTTCCTGGCCAACCCTTGCATCGAACTGAACACCGCAGTGGTACGCAAAGACAATACTTTCTTTGTCGCCATCGGAGAAACGCAAACCATGGCTGTCTGTGCTCAGGTGATCGTACCTTTTGATATCACCCTTCCGCTGGATGTCGCCGGCCTGCCTGCGGGGGAATATCGCGCGATGGTCAACGGTGACGTGATCGCGTTCACCCTGGATTGAGACACGTGATGCGTTAGTGCTGGTGCAGGGCAGGTTTTTTGTAAGGGGTGTGCCTGCAGTCGGACACTCCTTTCTTTTTCATGGAGAATCAGTTGATGATGGATTTTCTGCGGAACGCAGGTTTACCAGACCTTTTCTTGACAGTACCCGAGCCGCTGCCAGAAAACAGATAATCAGTACTGACTGGCCTATTAAAGAGTTGGCTACCGACACGGATTCCGGACGCAACAGAATAAAGCCCAGGTTTACCGCCGTTGCCAGCACCAGCAGCACACAGATGCACGCCACTAATAGTTGCACCACACCTTTTATCTTTGCCATGACGAGCTCCAGCGGTAGTTTGACTTCAGCTTGCGGACAGCACCAGTTTCCCATGCATTTTGCCAGACTCCAGGCGCGCATGGGCCTGTCGTAGATTGGCAGCAGTCAACGCCCCACCATGTTCAGTCACGGTATGGCGCAGCACACTTGTATCGAGCAGTTCAGCAGTCTCGTTGAGTAAGTCACCCTGCGCTGCCATATCAGCCGTCTGAAAGCGCGCCCGGGTAAACATGAATTCCCAGGCGATTGTCACGCTTTTAGCTTTAAACAGATTAATATTCAATGGCTGATTACTTTCTGAATCAACGATCAGACAAATCCTGCCCTGAGGATTAATCACATCAGCCATGCTGTGCCAATGCTGGGCAGTCCCTGCAGTACAAAATATATAATCAACACCGCTCTCACCCTGGGCCTTGAGTTCATCAAGCAAAAGATTATGGTGATTGATAACCTTGTCTGCCCCCATCTCCAGACACCACTGCGCAGTCTCTGGCCGCGAGGCGGTCGCAATAACACACAATCCGGCAAGCTGCTTTGCCAGCTGAATGGCAATGGAGCCAACCCCGCCCGCGCCACCAATTATAAGAATACTGCGTTGCTTATTGGCGGCCTTATCGCGGCTGATGCTCATGCGATCAAACAATGCTTCCCAGGCGGTTATGGTCGTCAAGGGCATAGCGGCTGCCTGCTCAAACGTCAATGTTGAGGGCTTGCTGCCGACGATACGCTCATCGACCAGATGCAGTTCGCTGTTACAACCGGCTCGAGTGACATCGCCAGCGTAATACACTTCATCACCTGGCTGAAAAAGCGTGCACTGCTCTCCAACTGCCTCAACCACGCCAGCACAATCCCAACCCAGCACCCGTGCCTGGGGAACATTATTGCCCACCGTCATGCGTATCTTGGTATCAACTGGATTCACTGACACGGCTTTGACCCTCACCAGCAGGTCTCTGCCCTGTGCCGCGGGCTGGGGAAGCTCAACATCCTGAAGCGCCTTTTCCTGTGTGACCGGCAATGAGCTGTAGACTCCAACGGCTTTCATCTGTATCCCTCTGAGAACATAGTGCGGAAAATCATCCCGGTATTATTGCACTTCTTTACTGCTTCGTCTGCCAGAGCGCATAAGAGCGCACCAGTGCCGCAGGATGCACTGCTGGATATTGCAGACAGGCGGCTGTTATGATGCCAGAACACCGAAAATCCTGCCCCTGTGTTTATCATCTGCAAGGGCACAAACTGGAACCCTCTCATGCTTGGTAAAATCCTGCTGACATTAGCTGTAATCCTGGTGGCGCTGGTCTACCTGCAAAAACGTCGCATTGCTGATCTGGCTGCAAAAGCGGCAGGCAACAAGCCGACGACCGAACAACGGGAACCTGCTAAAACCAGCGCTCAGACCAGTGCTGTCGCTTCCGCAACCGCCGCCGGTTCGGATTACCGCCTGGCCGCCTGGATGTTCCTGGCCCTGATGCTGGGCGCTGCCGCTACCATGTACAGCCTGAGCTGGCAGGATGCGAATAAAGAAGTTTCCGTGCTGTTGCACCGGGATGGAAATGCCAGTCCAGTGGTCTATCGGGTATTAAAAAAACACCTGTCACAGCGCTCCTTCACCACGGTTGATGGAACGCTGGTCACGGTGTCTGCCAATGAACGTATGGAAGTAATCGGTTTGTGAGCCACCTTGAGAAACCTGAGAAGCCACCCATCGGAGGTGGCTTAAAAGCAGTTCGCTATGTACTGTCCGCGGCCCATAAAGTTGGACCTCGCCAGCTTGCCGCAGCCGTACAATCCAAGAATGCCTGCAAAGCCTGTGCGTTTGGCACCGGGGGACAGCGTGGAGGTTTGCATAATGAACACAACACCGGAATCGAGATCTGCAATAAAAACATCCAGGCACAGCTGAGTGATATCAGACCTGGCATTCCAGCTGCCATTTTTATTGACAATTCAATAGCAGAACTGCAACAGCTCAACGGCCGGCAACTGGAAGATCTCGGTCGCCTTCAGCATCCCTTGTACAAGGGTCCCGGGGATAGGCATTACCAGATCATCAGCTATCAACAGGCCGTGCAGAAGATTATTGCCAGGCTGCAACAAACCAGTCCACAGCGCAGCTTTTTCTACAGTTCCGGACGCTCGTCTAATGAAGCTGCGTTTACTCTGCAGCTATTTGCACGCCTGTTCGGCAGTAACCACGTCAATAATTGTTCCTACTATTGTCATCAGGCCTCTGGCGTTGGTCT
The DNA here is from genome assembly GCA_041689205.1 of Pseudohongiellaceae bacterium. Taxonomy (GTDB): domain Bacteria; phylum Pseudomonadota; class Gammaproteobacteria; order Pseudomonadales; family Pseudohongiellaceae; genus JAVVEG01. The sequence continues at coordinate 65,735 of JBDNGQ010000211.1, forward strand.
GCAATCCACTATCGGCACGGGCACTGCAACTATTCAATACAAGGACCTGCATCTGGCCGATCTGATTTTTGTGTTTGGCGCTAATCCTGCGTCCAATCATCCGCGATTTGTCAAAACTCTGATCGAGTGCCGTCGCCGCGGCGGTAAAGTGATTGTGGTCAATCCGGCGCGGGAAGCCGGCCTTGTGCGATTTGCCTCGCCCGCCAACTTCCGTTCGATGATCCTGGGGGGTGTCGAGATAGCCTCTCACTATGTCCAGGTCCATATCGGGGGCGACCGCGCGTTCATGCTTGGTGTGGCTAAATACCTGCTTGAGAATGATGCTCTTGATCAGCAGTTTATAGAACGTTACTGCAATGAGTTTGAACCCTTCAAAGCCTCAGTGGAGGCCATGGACTGGCAGCACCTGTGCGATCAATCAGGGGTCAGTAAAGCGGAGATAGCTGGGGTGGCTGCTACGTATCAACAGTCTCAGAAAGCGGTTTTCGCATGGGGAATGGGGCTTACCCATCATCAATATGGGGTTGAAAACGTAGAGGCCATCAGCAACCTGGCACTGCTGCGAGGCATGATTGGCGGTACTGGTAAAGGGCTGTTGCCATTACGAGGCCACAGTAATGTCCAGGGCGTTGGCTCCATGGGGGTAACGCCGCAGTTGAAAACACAGATCTTCAACAGTCTGGAGAAGGAGTTTGGCATCTCACTGCCGGTCCACAAAGGCATGGATACCCTCGCCTGCATGCAAGCTGCTGAAGCCGGTGATATGGATTTTGCGTTCCTGCTGGGAGGCAATCTTTATGCGGCCAGTCCTGATTCCGATTTTGCCCGGCGCGCACTGGACACCATTCCATTCAAAGTCATGGTGAGCTCAACATTAAACCTGGGGCATGTTCATGGTGTGGAGAACATCACCTTGATTCTGCCGATTCGTGTTCGCGACGAAGAAACCCAGGCGACCACTCAGGAATCCATGTTCAATTTTGTCAGACTCAGCGACGGGGGTTTTGACCGGGTTGAGGGCCTGCAATCGGAAGTAGACATAATCAGCAGCATTGCCGCCGCCGTGATCAGTCCCGACCTTCTCGACTTCAAAGTATTTCGTGAACACCGCAATATTCGCCAGGCCATAGCACGCGTTATCCCCGGATTTGAGCAACTGCAGCGGATAGATGAAAATAAGGAAGAATTCCACATCGACGGGCGGGCCCTCAGCGAACCGGTGTTTCCGACTATTGACGGTAAAGCCTCATTCCGCGTCATCGACTGTGCTGAGCGAGGGCACAGTCACCCCTATACTCTCACCACGGTGCGCAGTGAAGGTCAGTTCAATACCATTATTTATACCGACAATGATGTTTATCGAAATCAGACAGAACGTCAGGTGCTATTGATGAACCCTGAAGATATGGCCAGGGAGTCGTTGCAGACCAACGATCTTATCGACCTGTTTAATGACACCGGGCGGATGCACAAGCTCAAAGTAAAGCCTTATGCAGTGCGTGCCGGCAACTTGATGACTTACTTTCCAGAAGCAAATGTGCTGGTGCCACAGACCATAGATACCCGCAGCCATACCCCGGCATTCAAATCCGTACCGGTGCATCTGCAAAAAAGTAACAATGACTGACAAGGGCTGCAGATGCAGTCATCCACTGCGAGTCTCGTTCTATCGATTATCGAGATCTGTGCTGATCTTTTCCTGCTAGACTTGGGCTAAATCCGACGTTAGAAGACTTTTTCATTTATTCGCCAGCTACTTATCGGCCATCTACGGGCACCTGATGATCAACAGATCGATATTGATAAAATCCCTGCTTTTGCTGCTGCTGATGCTGCCGGCATGGCTGTATGCGAATACTGAGGAACTTATCAAACTTGATGATGGCAGCACGGTAAAAGTTTTCATATTTTATCCCGAAGAACGTGGCAAAGGACCATGGCCTCTGTGTGTGCTGATGCCAGGGGGCACCGCCAATGAATATGTAGCACGGGCGCAGTTCTGGCTCGGTCATGAACTGGCGAAACGAGGCTGGGCTATTGCTGTACCAGTGTCACCGGATGGAACGTCGTTTTTTGGTGCTAATGCTAAGAAAATACCTGAAGTCATCGAACATCTAAAGCAGTCAGATGCTATCCGACCTGGCAAATCATTGCTGGTAGGCGTATCCAATGGTGGCAGTGCGGCAATAGAGATAGCAAGCCGCAGCCCGCAAAACTATCTGGGCGTTGTCGCTGTGCCAGGTATAATTAAAGATGACGCCACCATTGGCAATATGCAGGGTCTTCCAGTTTACATCCGGATCGGCGCTAATGATTCACTGCGCTGGAATAGACAATTGCCCGCACTGATCGAAAAACTGAATGCAGCTGACGCAAAGGTTAACGCAGAACTGATTCCAGGTGCCAAGCATGTATTCCCGATTGACTGGAACGATTTGCAGCCATGGCTGGATTCACTGGAAAGTAATTAACCTGTTCCTCATCCTCGTAAAAAAATATTTCTTAAATGAATATTGACTTGTCATACAAAGAGCATAAAATCCCCGCCTCATTTTCCTAAAACTGATTTTTTTGAATGAAAAATTTAAACCTTCAACTCTGCCACGGCAAATCATTTGTCGCGCCATCGGAATACGCCGCTCAACTCAGCGTTGTCCGTCTATGCGTGCGTATGGCCGTGACGAAAATTCGGCGGGAGGTCTGCCAGAGTAATTTCTAATTCCATGAATTAAAAAGTATCAGCTGCAAAGGCCTCTAATTCCAAAAGAATTCAGAGGCCTTTTTTTTTCAGTTTTTTTAAGTTTTTAAGGAAATTCAGGCTCAAAAAGCCGTTTATCAGGGTGCACGTTGTGGTACACAAATTAAAAAGAAATATAAAAATAGTCTATGCACTGGCTTTCTTTCATATGTTTATGTTGATTGTTCCAGTCATCGTACCGTTCTTTCAATCGAAAGGATTAAGCCTGGCAGAGATCTTCTATCTGCAGGCAATCTATGCGCTGGTAATTGTGGTACTGGAGGCCCCTTCAGGATATTTTGCGGACGTCATGGGTCGACGTCTGGCACTGCTGATCGGCAGCGCTGCTCACGGCATTGGCTATTTCTGGCTGAACTTTGTTGATGGCTTCTGGGGGCTGGCAGCATTCGAGCTGATTCTTGGTATTGCGATGAGCATGCTGTCAGGCGCGGATCTGGCCTTATTGTTCGATACTGAAAGAGCACTCGCAGAAAAAGAACAGGAGCATGCGGCGAGTCTGGCTCATCTGGGTTTCACCAAATCTCTGGCCGAAGGCTCTGGCGCCTTGCTCGGTGGAGTGCTGGCCTTATGGTCATTTGATTTGATGGTGCTGATTCAATCGCTGATCGCATGGGTGTGCCTGCTGCTGGCCTTGCTGATCGTTGAGCCGCCTTATAAAGGCATCACCCCTGTCAGGCCTCAGTTGAGCATTAAGACTATTTACACCCACCTGCTGTTTGGAGATAAATTGCTGCGTCAGTTATTTATTGCTATCCCGCTTTACAATCTGGCGACGTTTCATGCGCTCTGGTTGATACAGCCTTATTGGGAGAAGAATGGTATTTCGCTGGCCTTGTTTGGCGCACTCTGGTTTGCTCAGAGCCTTACCGTGGGCATCGCAAACAAACTCAGCTATACCCTGGAAAGAAAGAAAGGGGCGGTATTTACCTTGTTTGTTATTGGCTTGCTGCCGATTGCGGGTCACTTCGGCATGGCATGGTTTAATGGCTGGACGGGTATCGCGTTGTGTTTCATTCTGTTCTTCAGCCGCGGTCTTTATCAGGTGATCCTGGTCAATGCGCTGAACAACCGCATACCAGGAGATTTTCGTGCCACGGCTAACTCATTAACCAGCCTGACTTTTCGCTTTGGCTTTATTTTGACTGGGCCGCTTATTGGTTATCTGGCCGAGCATCAGGGCTTGTCGGTGACACTCAATATCCTTGGTCTGGCATCCGTGCTGATGTTTGTATTGATTATGCTGCCGCTGATCCGTGCTGTCAGTCTGTTGCCGCTGAGCAGATGATTTCAGATCCTGCACATGCTAAAGTCTGCCCCGAAAGCTCACCTGGACAATGTCTGGAGATAAGACATGAAATTGATTACTGCGATTATCAAACCATTTAAATCGGACGATGTTCGCGAGGCCTTGTCAGATCTGGGTGTCAGTGGCATGACAATGACTGAAGTCAAAGGCTTCGGACGTCAGAAAGGTCATACCGAATTGTATCGTGGCGCCGAGTATGTAGTGGATTTTCTTCCTAAAGCCAAGGTTGAGGTAGCCGTTGCGGATAGCCTGGTTGATCAGGCGGTGGAAGCAATATGTGACGCGGCAAACACCGGCCATATTGGTGATGGCAAAATCTTTGTTACCAATCTTGAACAGACCATCCGCATCCGAACCGGTGAAACCGGTAATGATGCGGTTTGATTATCGCGACTAATCAAGCAGACGTTTGTCCAGCATTCTTAAGGTAGTGATTGCATAAACCATCTTGTTGCCAGCAGGATCAGTGAAATGCGTCGCTACCAGGGATGTTGATTTACCCTCTTTAATCAACTCACCGCGCAGTAGCATACGTGGCCCCATCACCGGCTCCAGGTAGTCAATGCGCATATTAATTGTGGTCGCCCAGAAATCCGCCTGCTCGTCGTACAGCGTGCGGGCGGTATAAATGGAGATCATATCTACATAGGTTCCGGTGAATCCGCCGAATAGCTGCCGACGCGGATTCAGCATATGCGCTGGAACATGCACGTCCACTTCCACCAGACCACGTTCTTCACGCAGTATTTTCCATTTTGAGGCTTCTACCAGATCACCGGCGCAATGGCCGGGACGCATAAATATCAGGTCTCTTTCGATTTTTTTCTGTTGTTGTTCAGCCATGCCATGGTGTCTCAGGTGAAATTCAAAGTTCAGGAAAGCTGCGCAGGATGCCGTAAAATACCGCGCTGGTCAAACGCAGGCAGATATTCTGCCGGTTGATCTGTAGACGACCCAGAACTCGAAGCGGGGATGCAAGTTCAAAAATCGAAGAAATACACTTCAAGGTTAAATTGAAATTGAGGGTCAGGCTTCCAGTTGTTTTCTCTCTCAGAAATTAACTGAGGAGCCAACTCCATCACCAGCCAGTCTTCGTAAATAGCTTTGCGATACACCGCCTGAAGAAAATAGTTTTCCGTGCGCGGGTTTGGTTGACTGATGCCAATCACGCCGAGCTCATAGGTTAATGTTTCACGTTCACCCAACGATTGATGAATAGAGAAAGATTGTCCAAACTCAAATTCATTGCGCTTGTCACTGAATTTCATTTCCGAATCCATCCGAAAATTCAGGCCGTCGCTGATGGTTCTGCTGAAATATACGCGGCTGTCCTGGCCCCAGCCATCCTGGTGGTAAAAATACAGTTTACTATCAACCCCGCCATACCACTTCTCATTCAGATTTTTACCATAGCGAACTTTAAATCGATAAAACGGATCCACTGGCAGGCGCCCTCGTACACCTGCATCATGGCTCATCTGTAAACCATTTCGTTCTGGCAATCGATAACTGAACCCCCCTGAAATTGAGGAAGGTCGAATATTGTTCAAGCGCTGATCACTCAACGATGTTCTTTCTGCATCCTCGGATTCAAATATCAGTTTCCAGCGCTCTGTTGCCCGTGGCAGATCGATGCGCCCGCTGATTCGCGCCGTGCCCTCATAGGAATCATAGCGACTCACCCGCTGATTCAACTTTACGCGCAGATAGCTTTCATTGCTGCGTTCACCTACACCCTCACCAGCCAGCCAGTCATCAAGATAACGCCCCACATTCGAGACGTTTCGCGACACACCGTCTCGCTGTGTCTCCAGCCAGTGCCAGCTGGACACCAGACGGGTTTCTTCAACGGCGTCACGAACCTGTTCAGTATTGGCAGCCAGCAGGGGAACCGCCCAGGCAGAGATCATTAAGCCCAGAATGAATCTACCTGAACGGAATATTCTCCGTGCCGAGGTTGTCACAGGTTTTTGATAAAGACGCCAGTCATGCATAATTTTCTGCCAGTCAGGATTGCGATCAGTGATATCCGATTACTTTAAAAAGCCACTCTGCCATGTGGTGCAGTGGCTCTACTATCAACAACATTACCAGCACTATCCCTGAGCCGGACAATAACAGTTGCCACTCGTGCAATTCAGTATAAACGCCTCCGAGTAATAAGGCTCTTACTCGATTTTCCACCTGCGACTCAGCAAAACCTCTTGCACCAAAAGGAATTGAACGCGAACCACTGGACAACAACAGGCGTTTTATCTTCAAGATCACCTCTGCAACTTCCAGATAGCCGTGCTGTGCTGCTGCATGAAAGTCGCAGGCCTGCTCTGTCATGTCTGCCAGATCAGCACGTATTCGAGCAGCCAGACTAAGAGGCAGACCCGCAGTAAATATCCGCGCGGCGAGCAGACGCAGATTGTCCTTGCGTAACTGATGCGCGTGCTCATGGCTCAGGATAATCGCCATATCTTTGTCATTGCAGTATTCCAGCACCCTGTCTGCCACATATACCTGAGGAGTCCACCAACCCAGTGTGAACACCAGCGGCTCGTCGGTTCTAATTATCCGATATCCAGTCTGCTGGCGAGACAGAAACATAAACTGCTTATCCAACATTAATGAGTGCCTGACTGCGGTCCAGGATTTTATAAAAGCAGCAGTAAAAATACTGAATAAACTCAATACACCCACCGCAGCGATTAAGGCCGATTGTATGACAGGGGTGTGAATTTGACAGTTTTCATGGCAATGCAAATCGATCAGCACAACTCTGGTGTCGGGTAAAAATAAAAAAGCCGTGCTTATCAAGGCAAGTAGAAACGGTCCCGCCAGGTAGATCAGTAATAGATTACTGCCGTGTCCTGGGTGGAGGCGCAGTAGACCTCGGCTTACCGGACCGTAAAATGCAGCGAATATAAAACCAAACACCAGCCAGCAGAACAGCACGAGCGCTGAAAAGGATCCAATCGTGTTAAGCATCATTATCTTTTCCAACCACGCTGGCCTCCAGTTCGCTGCGCTTCTGTCTGATTAATTGTTCAAGATCATGCAACGATTTTTCATCAAGATCAGCGGCTACATTCACAAAACTGCTCAGTATGGTTTCCATGCGGCCATCGTGCAGCAGATGAATAACATCGCTCATCAAACGTGCGAGTAGTTGCGGCCGCATTACCACGGGGAAATACAGATATGCGCGTCCCTGTTTACTGCGGCCTGCCAGATTTTTCCTGTGCAGACGCTCCAGAGTTGACTGCACTGTACTTAATGAGGGCTTATTGCGAAGCAGTCTGCCGCAGATTGTTCTGGCGTCAAGATCAGATTCTTTCCACAAAACTTCCAGCACCAGAAGCTCCAACTCTCCGAGAGTACCTGGTAATGCATTTGAGGCGGCGCGAGTTTTGATCATTTTTTGTTAAAACCGAGCAGGTATCGGTTTCCTGCTCTCCTGATAAGTACTCTATTTTCAGATAGTTAAAATTTTACGCTGCGTATCTTCGTGATAATCAGCACGTATATTGTCTGCTACCGATACAATATGACTGCAGCATGGGTTGACACAGGTCTATCACCACTTTGACAGAAGACTGCAAAAAATCAATACGGAAGGATCCCTGAAAATGCGTCAACAAAGCACTGCAGTAATAATACTGATCGTAGCGAGCGGTTTGATTACAACCCACTCCCAGCGCTCACATGCTGCTGAACCGACCAGCAATAACATAGAAGAAATCATCGTAGCCGGTCAAGTCAATGACCTTGTTGGCGAACCACAGACAGCAACTGAAGGTTTAATATTTGATACCCAATTAAAGCTGCGGCCGGTATCACGTTCAGCTGAGTTGCTGGAATTTATTCCAGGTGTCATAGCGACTCAACACAGTGGTGAAGGCAAGGCCAACCAATACTTCCTGCGTGGGTTCAATCTTGACCATGGCACCGACCTGGCAATTCGTGTGGACGGTATGCCGGTCAATATGCCAACTCATACCCATGGTCAGGGTTATGCGGATATCAATTTTGTAATCCCGGAACTGATCGACTCGCTCTCTTACCGCAAAGGTCCTTATTATGCGCAGATTGGCGATTTCGCAACGGCTGGCTCCACCGAGCTTGCCGTCGTTGATGACCTGCGGCAGGGTTACGCCAGCCTGACTGTGGGTCAGAACGACTATCAGCGGATATTCGCCGGTCAATCCTTCGTGGCAGGCGAGGGAAAACTTACTCTGGCAGGCGCTGCCACCCGCTACGGTGGTCCCTGGCAACTTGATCAGGACCTGAACGAGCGCAAAGGCCTGGTCAAATTTCACCAGGAGTCAGAGCGCTCAGCCTGGAACCTGACGGCAATGAGCTACGATAACAGCTGGAATGCCACCGACCAGATTCCGTTGCGTGCGCTTGACAGCGGCAGCCTGGATCGTTTTGGCACCATTGATCCCAGCAGCGGTGGCGATTCGCGGCGTCGCAGTCTCTCTTACAACTGGCAGCAAAATCAGGATGTATCGCGCTGGAAAATAAACGCCTATGCGATGGACTATGACCTTGATCTCTTCTCCAACTTTACTTACTTCATGGAAGATCCCCTGCGCGGGGATCAATTCCAGCAATCCGATCAACGCCATGTCTTCGGCTTCGACAGTGAGTATCGCTATCAGACTGAAATATTTGATACCCCCAGTGAAGTCAGCTTTGGCCTGCAGACACGTTACGATGACATAGATACCGGTTTATATAAAACCATGCAGAGAACAGTGTTTGCGACAACACGTGAAGATAGCATCAAGCAATCATTAAGCAGCAGCTGGGTTGCTGTGCAACAGCAATGGAGCAAGAACTTCCGCAGTGTTGCCGGCCTGCGTCTGGATCATTATCGGTTTGATGTGACTGCCGACATTCCTGATAACAGTGGCGCCGGGGCCGAAACTCTTGTCAGTCCAAAACTTAATCTTATCTACAGCCCGCCGGGGCAGACCGAATACTACTTTAGTGTTGGTCAGGGATTTCACAGCAACGATGCACGCGGCGCTACTATCACAATCGATCCGGTCAGCGGCGAGCCTGTCGATAAAGTAGACCCGCTGGCCAAAGCACGGAGCATTGAGCTCGGATTACGTAATTCTATTATTCCTAAAACCCGGATTACGATTTCAACATTTTTGATGGCACTTGAGTCCGAGCTGGTCTATGTGGGTGATGCAGGTGCCACAGAGGCACGAGAGAAAAGCAGAAGGCGCGGTATCGAAGTCAGCGCTCTTTATGCGCCCACTTCCTGGCTGCTGCTGGATACCGATATTACCGTCACTCACGCCCGCTTCTCCGGCGTCGGCGCAGATAACCATATCCCCAACTCAGTCAGCCATACCGCCTCGTTTGGCTTAATTGTGCACGAAGCTGATCAATGGAGCGGTGGTTTGCGACTTCGATATCTTGGCAAAGCGCCACTGTCAGAATCCGGACGTCCTCGCTCAGAATCAACATTGTTAGTCAATCTGCAGAGCGTTTATCAGATTAACCCGCGATTTACTGCGACGCTTGAGCTGCTGAACCTGCTGGACAGTCAGGATCACGATATCAGTTATTTTTACCAATCGCAGTTGTCCGATGAAACAGCGCCTCAGGAGGATATACATTTTCATCCTGTCGAACCTCGTTCTTTGCGACTGACACTGCAGGCGAGGTTTTAGTCTCAGCGCGGCGTGCTCAGGAATTTTCCAAGATATTGCATGGCATCACCCAATGAACTCCCCCAGGCCGCGAAATCGTGGTCGCCATCAAATATGCGCAGCTCCACCAGTTCGGGCTGATGTTCACGCAGGGCCTGAAAAAATCCGGCGGCATGCCAGGCAATATCAAATCTGTCGTGATCGCCACTGTTGATATAGAAGGGAACGGTAATGCCGCTGTTTTTATAGCTGTCGAATACTGATACCCAGTTCAGCGATGCCCATACCTCCGGGTCGAACTCGCCATTATTTTGAAAGATATCAATACGCGTGGCTGAAGAGCTAGCCGGTGGTACTGGATTATAAACCGCTGGGCTTAACGGCGCCGCTGCTGCAAATAACTGTGGATATTTCAGCGCCGCATTAGTAGTACCGAAGCCACCGGCCGAGTACCCGGATATTGCCCGTCCTTCGCGTAGCGCCAGGCTGCGATAGCTGGCGTCAATGTGAGGAATCAGATCATTCACCAGTGCAGACTGGGCGGCTTCGGCCTTAGTGTCGGCCCACCAGAAATTCGGATCTGCGGGGATGACAATTAACTGCGCAGGAATAAGTCCCGCTGCTATCAATGCGTCAGCTGTTTGCTGCACACCACCCTGCTGCACCCAGCTGTTCTCTGTGCCAGATGCACCATGCAGCAGATACAACACGGGATAACGTAATCCGGAAGCTTCATAACCGTCCGGTGTATAGAGATTGTAAACATAGCTGCGTCCAAGTGTTTCAGACTCAAAGCTGTGATGGCTGATCGCACTTGCCGCCCACAGCGATGATGACACTAACAAAAATGCGACGGTAATAAATGAATTGATACAAGTCTGCTGCAATAAACGCATGGATGGTCCTTGGGTTTTTTAAATCAGGGAGGCTGCTTTGCGATCGACAGTAGCCGAAACCTTTCTTTGAGTAAAGATATGCACCAGAGAGTTTGGTAAATTAATGAAATTAATGGTCAATAACGCTAGCTGGGTCCGACACCGCCTTTCTATCTTTTTGATTTGTATGTGATTTTAATGTTGGCAAGGTCCTTGCTTTGTAACCTCCAGAAGTAACTAATAAATATCTGAGGGGATCAGAAAATGACTTGCCAGGAGACAATCATGAAATCATCAGGTCAAGACAACATCAGGCTTCTTTTCTCGGTGATACTTGCGCTGGTATTTACTGTGTATCTGAATGTCGCGCATTCCGAGGAAGCAAGGCAAAGCATTCGCAAGGTAAACGGCAGCATCCAGATTGCTGAATCACAGATTGCAGCAAACGTCAGTACCGTGAATGGCAGCATCCGTGTTAATGCCTACGCTGATGTCGCCAATGTCAGCACCATAAACGGGGGCGTACAGCTTTACGATAACAGCGCTATCCAGTCGGCAGAAACAGTCAACGGCAGTATCCAGGTTGGCGATGAGGTAACCGTCAGTGATTCGCTGAGTACCGTCAATGGCGGGATAAAGACGGGCATTAACAGCCAGATTGGCCAGGACATCAGCACCGTCAATGGCTCAATAGAACTCGTGTCCAGCGCAGTGGCCGGTGATGTCAGCACCCTTAATGGCGATGTTCGAGTGCTGAACGGCAGCGTGATTGAAGGCGATCTCATTATTGAAAACCCCAAATCCCGACCGTGGCTGTTGGGATTCAACAAATCTTCACGTAAACCCACGGTGGAGATCGGCGCGAACTCCAGGATCAATGGCATGATCTATCTGGGCCGGGAGGTCGATCTGATCATCCACGATTCAGCTGTTGTCGGCAGCATTGACAGAGATTATTGATAGAGTGACTGCGGCAATTGCTTTCTCCCGCAGCAGATATTTTTGCACTTTGCCGGTAGAGGTTTTTTCAATCGGGCCAAAGATCACATTTTTTGGAATCTTAAAGCCAGCCAACTCCTGTCGGCAATAAGCGATCAGTTCTGCCTTGCTCAGCGAACCATCTGTCTTCAAGGTCACAAAGGCACACGGTACCTCTCCCCACTTGTCATCAGGACAGGCCACCACTGCGGCTTCCAGAATCAGCGGATGTTTAAACAGAACGCTCTCCACTTCAATTGAAGAAATATTTTCGCCCCCGGAAATAATGATATCTTTGGAGCGATCCTTGATTTGTATGTAGCCATCCTGATGCCATACCGCAAGATCTCCGGAATGAAACCAGCCACCGGCGAATGACGCTTTGGTCGTGGCAGGATTCTTAAGATATCCCTTCATAACCAGGTTACCGCGCATGAAAATCTCACCCATGGTAGTGCCGTCTTTTGGTACTGCTTGCAAGGTGACCGGGTCCGCCACCATCAGTTCATCCTGCATGGGTGCCCTGACCCCCTGACGAGCCGTTAATTCCGCTTTAGTATCGATATCAAACTGCGCCCATTCTTTCTGCGGAGCGCTCACCACACAGGGACCGTAAGTTTCCGTAAGGCCATACACATGGGTCACTCGGAAATTCATGTTCTCCATGCCAGCAATGACTGCCGCAGGAGGCGCGGCACCCGCGGTCATTGCGTGCACCGTATGTTCAATACCCACCCGCAAGGAAGGGTCGGCATTGACCAGCAGGTTCAACACCACCGGTGCTCCACACAAATGAGTGACCTGATGCTTGTGAATGGCAGCGAAAATAGCGTCTGCCCGCACCTGCCGCAGGCACACACTGGTGCCGGTCATCGCAGCCAGTGTCCATGGAAAACACCAGCCATTGCAATGGAACATGGGCAAAGTCCACAGGTACACAGGATTCGCTGGCATATTCCAGCACAGGGCATTTGATATCGCATTGAGATAAGCGCCACGATGATGACTCACTACGCCTTTCGGATCACCGGTAGTGCCGGAGGTGTAATTCAAACCTATTGCCTGCCACTCATCGCGAATCTGAAAGCAACTGTAATCGCCATCGCCTTCGGCCAGGAAGTCCTCATAGCTCATCGCCCCAAAAAGCTCACCGCCCTCATACAGAGGATCATCAATATCGATAAGCAAGGGCTTATTCTTAAGTAAAGCTACAGCGGCTTTTATGGTGCTGCTGAACTCTCTGTCGGTGAATAAGATTCTGGTTTCGGCATGTTCCAGAATAAATGCAATTGCTTTGGCATCGAGACGGATATTAAGCGCATTGAGCACTGCCCCGGTCATCGGCACGCCGAAATGGGCCTCAAATAACTCTGGGGTATTTGCGGCCATAAACGAAACTGTATGTCCTTCGCCAATGCCACGCTTGCGCAAGGCTGAAGCGAGCAGACAGCAACGTTGCCAGGTCTCTTTCCAGCTCTGATGTTTTTCACCATGAATAATTGCGGTGTATTGCGGATAAACCGCAGCCGCTCTTTCAAGAAATGATAGAGGCGTCAGGGCTGCGTAATTAGCAGAGTTCTGCTCCAGATTCTGCTCATAGATATTATTCATGCTCACGTATCCAAACCTCTTGCGGAGAATTTAAAACTTCAAGGCTTTTGCTTATTCAGATTCAGGTTTATCTGCTGCAGTTGAATTAACAAGTTTAAGATCCTGCGCCTGCTCAGCCTGTGAATGCTCTTCAAACAGATTAATCAGATGGTCAGATTTGCGACCCACAGACATCAACCGGTCGAAATAACTCGCTCCATCAGGTCTTAGTATCATGTCCAGAATAAACATCAGGATGCTGATTGGACTAAGCAGAAAATCACGCAGCGCATCGGCGGCGAGTTTGAATTGAAAAATAATCAACCTTTTTAACGATGTCTTAAACCCAGGTGCCGATTTATCCATAGCTGCTTGTCCTGTATTTGTTGATGGGGCGCAATATACCGCAGAACCCCTCATAACTGCCATTGAAACGCCAGCTTGCGCGCATATCGGACCCCAGGGAGCCTCTGCGGGGGGAGCAAGCGACCAGCACCGGCATCGCATCCATTCCTACATGAAATCCATATCGCCCGCAGTCAACCACCATGCCCCTGCCAGGGTTTCAGTAGCGGGACCATGGCTCCAGCGATTGCAGGGAATCTCGATCTGCAGTTCACGCACAGTCGCTGCTGCTGTCATCAATTTGTGTGCCTGAGCGCGGGTAATCCAGCTGTGCAGCCGAACATCAGTTTCAGCTTGCTGAACGAGCAGGCGATGACAGGTCTCTATCACAGCGGGCATATCAGCAGGCCTGGATATAAGATCCATCAGTAACAAAGACCCGCCATGTTCACGCAGCACCAGTAAGCCAATCAACTGGCGGGCGGCATCAAGCACCTGATAGTAATAATAGCGGGCGTGAGGATAGCTGAAATAGCGGTAATTTAAATAATCCCAGTTCCGCAGTCCGATAACGGCATCCTGATATTCTACCCGCATGAGTTTCCAGAGTTGATCTACCTTAACTTGATTTGAAACCTCCAGCGGATCAAAACGTTCTGCGCTCAACTGCTGCTGAGCGCATGCTGCTGGAATGGAAAGATCAACAACCGGATAAATCACTTCGACCAGTTCATCAGTTTTATGGTAAAGACCCAAACGCTCAGCAAGTTGCATGGCTTTGATATTCGGAAATCCGATACCCAGCAAATGCTCAGCGCTATTACCGACCTCTTGTTCAAGGAAGGTGGCGGCGCTGCGAAAAAATAATCCCTCTCGGCTGAAAAAACTGCGCTTTTCCGGCAGCACCATTACATCACAGATTTGCATTGCTTTATGAGCTTCACCGAAGTAGAGAATGTCACGGGGCGCACCACCGTAATGAGCAACTATGTTCCCGTGCTGACGGATACAGACTGCCCTGCCTCGACCATTGCCGTACTTCCATGCCCAGACCTGTTCATCGAATGCCGTATTGAAGCTTCGCTCGAATAATTGCTTTATTTCTGCGGGCACAAAGGAATCTATATCTCCAAAAATCTCCTCATCATTATCAGGATCAGTGCCAGCGCGCAGATCCAGCAGTGCATATGCGTGGCGTCCACTGATAAATTTTTCACTGCTTACTACCAGCGCCGCATGCAATTCCTCTAACTCAGCACCAGGACACAGCTCCATCAGCACTTGTTGATGGTTTTCCAGCAGCCGCAGGAACGTGTCAATACAGACAGCAACCTCTTCGCCAAAGGTAATCTGCTCGCACACCCGGAAAGAAAGTCGCTCAGCAAGTTGCAGAAAATCCTTCAGCACAGCAATGAAACCTGGTTCAATCCGGTTGTTATCGAGTACAAATTCATCGCTGATCAGCAGTTGCCCGCCGGCGGATAAGAGCTGTTGAGCCCTGGTCAGCAGGTTCAATGACTTTATGTAATGTGCAGAGTTTTGGAAGATGATGACATCAAATTTCCGAGTGCTGTTAAACGTCTCAAACTGGATGTGCTGGCATTGCAGATTCGGGCCTGCTGCAGATTGCAGTAGTTTGATCTCCGCAGGATCGTTTGAAATTGCCGTGACCTTGTGACCGGCCTGGGCCATTTCGACTGCAAGAGTTCCAAGCCCGCAGCCGACCTCTAAGATCCTGAGGGGTGCTGACGGCAGGCGCGCAAGCAGTAAGTTGGCAACCTGACGTTGTGCTGCATTGACATTGATGGGACGGCCATCTGAAGAAATTTCTGCGAGTCCGTAACCGGTGAATTCTGCTCTGCCATAAGCCAGCTCAAGCGCAGTGGCATAGATATTGGCGGGAAATTTAAACTGGCGGGAGCTCATGGCGGGAACTATAACCTGGCGCTGCTTCGGCGCCAACTGAGTAAATGCCGCGCCGGCGCCTTGCAGAAATAACCGCATTCAGCAACAGAGTGGTATGCGATTCGGCAAGGCGGTAGAATCCACGCCATGATAAGACCTGCTCAACTCATGCTGCAAATACTGAAACCTGACCCTGTCGGCAGCAGTTCAGCGCGCATTGCGCTGCAACGCCTGATGATGCTGCGCATGCTGGTAACCCTGTTTACCGTCAGTGGCGCCCTGTTATTCGCCGCTACCGCTCAACTGGAAGTCTCTTTCGCGCTGATAGCACCGCTGTTGGCAGGCATTTTACTCAGTCTGGCAGCAACCATGTGGCGCTTACGCCAGCCATGGATTATCTCCAGTCATGAATTGTTCGGACACCTGTTGCTGGACGTAATCTTCCTGCTGATTATCCTTTTGTACACCGGTGGTGCCAGTAACCCCCTGATCTCTTACCTGCTGGTGCTGCTGGCCGTAGGTGCAACCTTGTTAACTCAGCTGTATCTGAGTATTTTTGCAGTGCTGGCTATTGGCATCTATACCTTGTTTCTGGTTGCGGAACTCCAGGACGGCAACGCCATCGACCACAGCGTCAGTCACAATGCCAGCCAGGGTGCAGAGAGCTTTCAACTCCATCTGGTTGGCATGTGGGTCACCTTTGTAGTCAGCGCGGTGTTGATCACGGTATTTGTCAGCCGTATGGCTGCAGCTATTCGCAGCAGAGAACTTGCCCTTGCCGAAGGCCGCGAAAGCGCCATCAGAAATGAACAACTGGTGGCCATAGGTACGTTGGCGGCGGGTACGGCTCATGCTCTTGGCACACCACTGTCAACCATGTCGGTTCTGTTGACCGATCTGGACAAGGAGACTGAGGAAAGTCTGAAGCAGAAATCGATCAAAGCAGATATCAGCCTGCTGAAGCAGCAGGTCAATCGTTGCAAGGAGTCCCTGAATCAGTTAACGCGTTTTTACAATAAAGCAAACCATGAAGGCTCCGACCGGCAGGCACTGGGTGCACTCCTGCACGACATCCAGGACTACATCGTGAATATCCATCCTGCCGCCACTATTCAATTTACCGTTACGGATCACAGCTCAGCTGCACTTCTGCCCGATGACTTGAGTCTGAAACATGCATTAATCAATATAATTGAAAATGCCATCAAGGCTGCTGCCTCACGGGTCAATGTGAATTTCCATAACAATTTCAAAACAGAATTTGTAGAAATCAGTATTCAAGACGATGGACCCGGCATTCCTGCGGAAGTGATGGAGAATCTGGGTGAGCCGTTCATTTCTACCCGCAAAGACAGCATGGGGCTCGGAATTTTTCTGGCTAATGCGACCGTGCAAAAACTCGGTGGCAGCATTGAGATGTTCAATCTGAGTGGTGGCGGCGCCATGAGTATTATCAAGCTGCCAGCTCTAAGATGAAGCAGCCTTGAGCCCGCATAAGGAATCAGAATGACCGAACTGAATTTATTACTGGTGGAAGATGACGAAGTCTTTTCCCATGTCACCGGGCGTGCTATGGAGCGGCGCGGCTACAAGGTCTATTGCGCCAGCAATACCAGCCAGGCGCGCGACCTGATTGCAGTAAACTGCTTTGACTGTGCAATTCTCGATCTCAACCTCGGCGGGCATTCCTCACTGCAGTTGATTTCACTGCTCAGAGCAAAGAATCCATTAATGCGGATACTGATACTCACTGGTTACGCCAGTATTGCCACGGCTGTAGATGCCATCAAACTGGGTGCAGACAATTACCTGGCCAAACCGGCCGATGCCGACGAGATACTTGCAGCATTGTTGCCCGCTGATGCATCTGCACCGCAGAGCTACTCGATTCACAGTCCCATGTCAGTCAGGCGACTGGAATGGGAGCATATTCAGAAAATACTAAAAGAGAACGATGGCAATATTTCGGAAACTGCCCGACAGCTGAAAATGCATCGACGCACCCTGCAGCGCAAGCTGCAGAAGAAGCCGGTTGCTGGCTAAGCTGGCAAAACGGCTGCCCGTTCTCGTAACGAGCCTCAGAATCGTCTCATCGTCTACCCAGCGGCACTGTGTTCAGGTGCGCGCCACCGTCTACAATCAGCGTCTCGCCGGTAATTATCTGTGGGCCGCTGATGAAGTGCAGAATCGCCTCAGCCACTGTCTCCGCACAGGCAGTCACTCCTAATGGCGCATTGCGCTCGTTGCGCAGTTTCATAGCCTCATACTTCTCCTCGCCAAGACCTTCGCGCAACCATTCCCCCTGAATAAATCCCGGACAGACTGCATTAATTCGGATCTTTGGTCCCAGTGCGCGTGCCAGCGACAGGGTCATGGTAACCAGCGCCCCCTTGGATGCAGCATAGGCTACTGAGCTGCCAATACCTGTGATAGCAGCGATTGATGCCACGTTCACTACTACCCCGCCCTCTTTCTGTGCATTCATGGAAGCGGCGGCGGCGCGGATCATCTGGAAGGGTCCAATCACATTAACGCCGTAGATACGCGCAAAGTCATCCGCGTCCAGCCCCTCAAGATCAGCATGATCACAGAATTTTGTGGTGCCGGCATTATTCACCAGAATATCTACATGCCCCCATCTGACGACCGCAGCATTCACCATTGCTCGACATTCCGCATCATTGGCAACATCAGCTTTACATACCAGCGTCTGCGCGCCCAGTTGCTCGCAGGCTGCGGCCACTGCCATCGCTGCAGTTTCGTTACGACTGTAATTAATCACCACGTGACATCCCAGTGAGGCCAGCAACTTGGCGGTTGCAGCCCCTACCCCCGTGCCTGAACCAGTAATAATTGCGGTTTTTTTTGAAAGATCCTTCATCTTACAAAGCTCCTGCTGCGTATCCTGCTTAGAAAAATTATTTCTCAAATGACTGAATATGATCCAGATGCCGCGATGGTATAGCAATCAGAAGCGTTCGCAAAATGCCTGATTAGCAGGCCGCAGGCAGTGCCTCGAAAGCGGATAATTAAAATACACCACAGTCCGGGCCTGTAATGCGACCAGTCGCATTGCAATCAATTGCCGCATGGTTACAATGCGTAACACTAAAAAGCAGTAAGCAGCAGCACTTTAGTCCGAAAATCCGTACAATAATTGCCCTCAAACCAGACCAGCTGGACGGTCGCAAAAGAATTCTCAATCACTGGAGATTGAAGTGAAGTTACAACACCTCGTTGCTATAGGCCTGACCATTGCTCTGGCGGTATGGATGTTAATGCCGCATGACCGCACCAGCCCTGCCGATCAATATGAATCAGTACACACCGATGCAGTCATTCGTGCCGTGCCTGCTGATAGTGTTGTGGGTAATGATGCCGGGACCTTCACTGTACGCACCACCCCTGTCAGTGTGCAGGATTTTGTCCAGCGCGTGCGGGTACGTGGTGTCACTCAGGCCACTCGTCTGGTTGATGTACGCGCCGAGACGTCCGGTAAAGTGATCGCAACGCCCGTGCTGCGCGGAGCCCGAGTCAAACAGGGCGACGTTTTATGCGAGCTTGCAGTTGATTCGCGAGCCGCAGATTTGCAGGAAGCCAGCAGCCGCGAAGAGCAGGCAAAAATTGAATATGAAGGCGCTCTGGATCTGCAAACCCGGGGCCTGACCTCACGCGCCTCTATTGCTCAGCTCAAAGCCGCACTGGATTCCTCCAGCGCTGCTGCACAACGCGCTGATCTGGCGCTCAAGCGCACCAAAATAGTTGCCCCCTTCAGTGGCATTATGGAAAGCCGGGCCGTCGAAGTTGGCGATCTGATGGATAACGGCGGCAGCTGCGGAACTTTGCTGGACGATACCCCCATGCTGTTGACCGGTGAGATGTCAGAACAGGATGTTGCCAAAGTGTCACCAGGCGCAAGCGTAATGGCGAGTCTGGTAACGGGTGAAGCTGTGCAGGGAAAATTAACTTATATCTCGCGCGCAGCTGATCCGGCGACCCGCAGCTATCGTATTGAAATAGAGCTGGCATCGACAGAGTTTCCGATTCGACACGGGCTTACTGCCGAAATTTATATTGCTGGCACAGAGATCCAGGCGCATCTGATCACGCCTTCAGCATTAACTTTGAATGACGGCGGTGCCACTGGAGTTAAACTGGTTGGCAGTGACAATGTGGTGCAGTTCGCCGAGGTAAATATAGTCGGCGAAAGCACTGGCATGAATCCTGGCTTCTGGGTCACCGGTCTGCCGGCCCAGGCTGATGTCATCACGCTGGGCCAGGAAATCGTGTTCGCCGGTCAAACAGTAGAAACCGCCAGGCCTGCAAGTGGCAGCAACTAAAGTTGACTAAGAATTATCTGCTGCATCATCTTTTTGACTGATGCAGCTTTGTGTCAATAATTGTTCTGACCGCAGCCAGGGTCGTCAAAAACTCGTTAAAACAACAGGAAGGCAGACTCATGCGCTACATCACGTCAGCAGTTTCAAGAGCACGCACAACGATCAGTGTGTTCATAGTGATTATGCTCACTGGCTTTTTCTCCTACCTGTCGATCCCTGTAGAACTCAATCCCGACGTCACGGTCCCGGTAATCATCACTACCATAGTCCACCAGGGAATTTCCCCCGAAGATGCTGAGCGCCTGCTTTCCAAACCCACGGAAATCGAACTGAAATCAGTTGAAGGCATCACTCAGATCAGTTCAATCTCCGGGGAAGGTGTCGCCACGGTGGTGGTCGAGTTTGACGTCAGTCTTGATTCCAATGTGGCATTACAGGAAACCCGTGCGGCGATTGACCGTGCCAAGGCTCGTTTCCCTGCATCAACAGAAGAACCCCTTGTTCAGGAGATTTCAGCAGCCAGTTCACCCGTCGTGCAGATCGCTGTGCGCGGCAAGGGTGTGCCAGAGCGCGTGCTATTGAAAGTAGCTCAGGATCTTAGGCGGGAAATCGAAACACTGCCGCAGGTACTCTCTGCTGATATGGTTGGAAATCGGGAAGAACTGCTTGAGGCCATCATTGACCCGGCCAAGCTGGAAACTTATGGCATCAGCAATCAACAGATCATTCAGGCCGTTACCAATAACAATCGGCTGATTCCGGCGGGCGCTGTGAATACCGGGCAAGGCAGCTTCTCTGTTAAATTGCCAGGATTGATCGAGACACAGCAGGATTTGTTTGATCTGCCCATCGCGGCAAGTTCCAGTGGCGTGCTCACGCTCAGCGATATTGCCGAGGTGCGACGTACTTTCAAAGATGCTACGCGTTACTCCTATGCAAATGGCGAGCCATCCATTTCTATCAATGTGCAAAAGCGCAAAGGCGCCAATCTGATCGAAGCCATGGATCAGATTGATCTGATCGTTAAGGAAATGCGACCAGGCCTGCCGCCAGCGGTCCAGATCTCCTACCTGAACAACACCGCGCCTCTGGTTATCGAGCAGAATATGGGTATGCAAGGCAATATGGCTACCGCTATGTTCCTGGTACTGGTAGTGGTTGTTGCTGCCGTTGGAATCCGTTCCGGGATTTTGGTGACATTGGCGGTACCTTTCTCATTCTTCTTTGCATTCATCATCATTTCAGCGTTGGGCTTCACCTATAACTTCATGGTAATTTTCGGCCTGTTGCTGGGTCTCGGTATGTTGATTGATGGCGCCATTGTGCTGGTCGAGTATGCCGATCGGAAAATGATGGAGGGCTATACCAAAGAAGACGCCTACCATGAGGCAGTCAACCGCATGTTCTGGCCGATCATGGCCTCGACAGCGACTACCCTTGCAGCCTTCCTGCCGTTGATGTTCTGGCCGGGTGTCGCCGGTGAATTCATGCGCTATCTGCCGATCACTGTATTCGCAGTGCTTGTCGGTTCCCTGTTATATGCCCTGTTATTTGCTCCGACACTGGGTTCCCTGTTCGGTAAAAGCAGCCGCTACTCGACCAGCACAGCGCAGATGCGTAAGCCAGAGGAGTCCGACACTGCTCATATAGGTGGCATCACTGGCCTTTATGCCAAAATCCTGCGCGTAGCCGTAGGGTCGCCGGGAATCATGTTTGTGGGCAGCATTGTGATGCTGGTATCGATAGTTACAGCCTACGGAAGATTTGGTGCCGGTGTGGAATTTTTTACCAGTGTAGAACCGAATCAGACTCAGATTCTGGTTTTCGCGCAAGGTAATTTTTCACCTGAAGAGATCCGCGATATTGTGCGCGACGTTGAGTCACGGGTAGTAGCTGTCGGCTATTACAAGAACATTGTCAGCCAGTCAGGCGCTGGCCGCAGTGCCGGGGGCGGTCAGGGTTCGGCACCCGATCTGGTAGGTACCATTTTCGTGGAAATGACCGATCGGCGGGTACGCGAGCCGGATGGTTTCGAGGTTGAAAATCTTTATCGCGAAGCGATCAGTAATATTCCTGGCATCAGAGCTGAAATCTCCTCTATCGAGCAGGGTCCTCCAGTGGGCAAGGAATTGCAGATTGAACTTTATGGTGAGAATCTCCAGGCTCTGATCAGCGAGGCCAGGCGTATCCGTGCCTTCATGAGCAATGAGATGCAGGGTTTGATTGATATCGATGACACCACACCGATTCCGGGCATCGAATGGGAAATTACCGTAGATCGCGCACGCGCAGCCATGTTCGGCGCAAACATCGCAGAGATCGGTACAGCGGTTCAATTGCTCACTAATGGGGTTTTCATGGGCGATTATCGTCCGGACGACAGTGAGGAAGAAGTCGACATCCGCGTACGCTATCCGGCTGAGTATCGGGGTCTGGAACAAATCGACACTATTAAAATCAATACTGCTGGTGGACTGGTGCCAATCAGCAGTTTTATCACCCGCGAGGCCAAACCCAAGGTCAGTTCCATCCAGAGGGTTAATGGCAGCCGGGTAATCTATGTACGTGCTAATCCAGCTCCGGGAGAGGTTACTGCTAATAAACTGCAGGAGTTACAGTCCTGGCTGGACGAGAATACAATGGCTGCCGGTGTTAATTATCGCTTCCGCGGTGCCAATGAAGAGCAGGAAGCCTCGTTCAGCTTCCTGATGGGTGCGTTCGCGCTGGCACTGATGTTGATGGCGGTTGTGCTGGTTACTCAGTTCAACAGCTACTACCAGGCGCTGCTGATACTCTCCTCTGTGCTGCTCTCGACCGCAGGCGTGCTGCTGGGACTGCTGACCACGGGTCAGACCTTCAGTGTCATTCTTACCGGGGTTGGAATCGTCGCGCTGGCCGGTATCATTGTTAACAATAATATTGTGCTTATTGATACCTTCAATTACCTGAAGGCCACGCATAAAGACTGGGATATCAAGGAAATCATTATCCAGACCGGGGTGCAGCGTCTGCGTCCAGTGTTCCTGACCACCTTCACCACCGGTTGCGGTCTGCTGCCATTGGCGATGCATGTGTCAATGGATCTGATTGGCGCCGAAATTGAAGTTGGCGGCCCGATTACTT
The DNA here is from genome assembly GCA_041689205.1 of Pseudohongiellaceae bacterium. GTDB lineage: Bacteria > Pseudomonadota > Gammaproteobacteria > Pseudomonadales > Pseudohongiellaceae > JAVVEG01. Next base: position 88,615 of record JBDNGQ010000211.1, read on the forward strand.
CGCAGTGGGTGAGCCTGGCAAGTGCGATTGTGTATGGCCTGTCATTCGCGACTATCCTGACCCTGATCGTCACGCCGGCAATGCTCGCTCTACCGTATCAGTTGCGCAGTCATCTGCACACGTTCAGGAATCTGTTCAGACGCCGCCAGCCTCAGCAGGTCAGCGCTTAATCATTGAATGAGTTGATGAGTCAGCGGCAACCGTTGTTGCTGTTGACTCTTCGCGATGTTGATATCCGAGCATTTATCGACGCTTATCGATAAGTCCTGTTGGCAATATAGCCTTCTACCAGCAGCAACAGCATCACCAGTCCCGTAATCCACCACCACAATCTTTGCGGTTGTTCCAATTCAGCGACCAGTTGCGCCGTGCGCACCTGGGTGGATTGCTGTGGCGTGGTATCAGGATTAATAATCCGGTCATGAACCAGAGTTGGCAGAACTCTGGCCAGATCCGATGCGGCTGGGTTGAGATTCACAGCGTAATACGCCTCTCCTTCTGCGCCCGCATTGAGCAGACCCGGACGCTGTGCTGTATAAAACGGACTGTCAGCAGGCAGTGATCGAACTGTACCATCGGACTCTCGCAAAGCCAGAGTGGCAGATCTCGCGATGATCTCAGGACTCAAATCAATGATGTCTCCCACCTGGTAGGCGCGTTGCTTCAATACCGGTTGCACCATATAGCGCAGCGTTTCGTGCATGAATGGCACATACAGCCCCTGCAGTGGCAGATTACTCCACTCCAGATCGAGTGCAGATGCGAACAGCATAGTCGTGCCCTCGCCCACTGAACGCTCTATCAAGGCCGGCATGGCATTATCAAAGCGCATCAGCACGGCCGAATCGGGAGCAGCCGTTACTGACCAGACCGCCTCAAAGCGTGCATTCCAATCCAGTTCAAGCGGGCGCAAAGCCGGGTGTCTTCGGTCAACATCGGCAATCAGCAGATAATCATTAATGGTCTGATCCAGCAACAGCGGATTCTCAAGAGTTGCCGGGGATATTGCGCCAAACTGGCGGTTAAACTGTTCTGCATTGACGATGTCACCAGGGGCAAACAGCACCCTGCCACCGGCAAGCACATAGTTATTTATCGCAGTCACTGCGCTGCTACCCAGGTCAGCTGCGTTCATCACTATCACAATGTCGGTCTGCGTCAACGCATCACTGTCAAAACGCGGCACATCGACGGTCTGTACTTCAAAGGGCGAATCTCCCATGCCCTGCAAGGCCAGATTCAGCCAGTGACTTTCATCATCAAACCAGTTGGGTGAAGGATCACCGTTGATGATCAGCACCCGGATCCGGGGCAGGACATCAATGGTGAAATAAAAGCTGTTGTCCACCAGAAAATCATCTCCGGAAACCACAATCTCGCCTGTGTGAGCACCACTGTTTTCAAACCGGGCGGGAAGAGTGACTACCGTTTCGGAGCGGTCGGTCAACTCTACAGTTTCCTGAGACACCGTTTCCCCATCAATCCGCAGCAGCACCTGAGCGCGCGGCACATGCACACTGCCGGTACTGCGAACCCGTGCGAGAATGTTGTAGTCGCTGCTATCTGCAATCAAGCGGGCTGGCGATCTCACATCAGTCAGCAGCACATTTCTGGTCTCACTCTCACCTACATCAATGCCGGTAAAGGAGACTCCCGGCGCCAGTGTCCAGCCCTGATCAGTTTCGGTGAGTCCGTTGGCCTGAAAATCAGAAACCAGATAAACCTTCTTTTCCTCATAAACAGAGCTGTCCAGTATTTCGTTGGCCAGCCGCAGGGCCGGAAAGAACCGCACAGTGTCATAGCCTGGGCCAGCCATGGCGTCTACCTGACTGCGTAGCTGGCTGATATCGGTGGTTAACTCTGAAACATTGACAGCAGTGCTGGCAAAACTGATCAGCGCCGCTTCATCACCGGGAGACAGGTCTGCCAATATCTGCCGGACCGCCTCTCTGCCGCGCTCAAAATTGTCTCCGTACTGCATGCTCAGAGATACATCGAACAGCACAACCGCCGCCTCTGGCTCGGCATCGAGCATTCTGGCTATCGATTGATCAAACAGGGGCCGCGCAAACGCCAGCACCAGCAGGACGATAGCGGCAGAGCGCAGCAGCAATAACAGCCATTGCTGAATCTGCTGGAACAGCACCAGCTTTTTGGTGGTGGTTTTGATGAAGCGCAGCGTACTGAAAATAACCTTTGGCGGTTTCTCTCTGCGAATCAGGTGGATTGCTACAGGTATCGCAGCAGCCAGCAAACCAAATAGAAATAATGGGGTCAGAAAAGTCACTAAAAACTCCGGGCTCGGCGGGCCATGTAGGATGACAATGCTGCATCAAGCGGCTGCGAGGTATTAAGCAGGCAATAATCAACCCCGCTGCTCTGACATTGCTTTTTGCAGTAGCTCAGGTACTGGTTCAGATTTTCCATATAGCTGTTGCGAATCGCTGCAGGGGAGGTGATATAGGTTTCCTGTGTTTCTGAATCAATAAATTCAGAGGATTGATTAAACGGGAATAATAACTCCGCATCATCCAGCACATGGAACAGGATTACATCGTTGCCCATAGAGCGCAGTTGCTGCAGGGTTTTAATAATCTTCACTTCATCATCGAGCATGTCGCTGATCAGCACCACCAGGCTTTTTCGGTTCAGGTTAGCGGCGAGATCGGCCAGTGGTCGCGCCACATCAGTGGCATTGCCAGCCTTCAGTTCTGCCAGGGTGCGCAGAATGCGGATCAGATGCGGTTGCCGGCACATGGCAGGGATATAATCTTTTACTTTCTCGTCAAAGGTAATCAGGCCCACCGCGTCGCGCTGCCTCATCACAAAATAAGCCAGTGCTGAGGCCAGGGTACGGCCATATTCGAGCTTGCTCATTGCACCCGAGCAATAACCCATGGAAGCGCTGGAATCGAGCACAATATAGCAGCGCACATTGGTCTCATCTTCATACTGCTTGACATAGAATTTGTCACTGCGCGCATACAGTTTCCAATCAACGTGGCGCATGTCATCGCCGCGATAGTAATGCCGATAGTCATTAAACTCGACACTGAATCCGCGGTGCGGACTTTTGTGAAGGCCGGATATAAAGCCCTCCACGACGACCCGCGCACGCAACTCGAGGTTATCGAGATTACTGAGTACGGTCGGATCAAGAAAATTGCTCGCTGCCATCGCTGTGTGCTTCTGTTGTGTACTGCTAAATTACCTGATTGGTGTGAGCGGTCCGGCTTCCTAGAGATTGGACGCGGGCTCCGGAACAACTTCCAGCAGACGCCTGACCACCTCATCGGTATTAATTCGTTCAGCTTCGGCATGAAAATTCAATAATATCCGGTGCCGCAGCACTGAAGGCGCGAGCGCTCGGATGTCGCCGTAAGACACGTTGTAACGGCCACGTAACAGTGCCCTTACTTTTCCGGCCAGCACCAGGTTCTGTGAAGCGCGGATACCGGCACCCCAGCTTACCCAGTCTTTGATGAAATCAGGCGCATTGGGGCTTTGCGGCCGCGACGCATGCACCAGTCTTACGGCATAACGGATTACCGCCTG